>JBKJLR010000187.1:0-3439 GCA_046596865.1 Chitinophagaceae bacterium | reverse complement strand
ATAATAACGGCTATCAGTTGCAACTTACCATCAAAAAAACTTTTGCTCTTAGGATCTTTCTCCATTGTTAGCAAAACAAGGTCATTGGATAGTTTGGCAAGAGCCTGGGCATCCAGTCCGCTGTAATATCCCCTCACATGCCGGTTACTGTCAATCAGTACAAACCTGTCGCTGTGTATAAAATTAGTGTCGATACCATTTCCATCTACCAATCCCACTTTCATCTCTTCAATCACCATATCATAGATTACTTTCTTATCACCGGTAAGTAACCACCATTGGTCAGGATCAATTTGAAATTTGTCAGCCCAATATTTTAATCTTTCCACAGAATCTCTTTCGGGGTCAATGCTAAAAGAAAGAAAGTGAACCTGCTTATTGGTTCTGTCTCCCACCCGTTGGCCGTTATGAATGGACTCCGCCAGTCTTTTCATATTGAGGGTAAGGCCGGGACAAATAGTAGGGCAATGAGTAAAAAAAAAGTCGGCAATAATAATTTTTCCTTTCAGGCTGTCCCATGAAACAGTTCTGCCTTCCTGGTTTGTCAATGCAAAATTGGCCAGCCGATGCCACACTGTATCCTCTGCTCTTTTTCCTTTCTTTGTTACTGTAACCACCGAGTCGGGCAAGTAGTGGCGTGGCATGGTAACAGCTGTTTCGCTTTTTCTTTTCACAATAAAATAGGCGGTTAATGGCAGCAGCATTGCCAGCATCACTGCATATAGAGCTTTCTTATTCACTAGTCTGATTTTAGCCTTCCTCAAAAATAAAAACCATTAAACCGCTTCCTGGTTTAATGGTTTTGGTTCTATAATTATAAATCCTTTTTATTGCTTGCCGCTTTTTTCAACCGGCTTTTCATCATGTTTCTCCGTGGCACCATGCTTTTGCGGCATCGTTGTTTCTTTAAAATGCAAATCGAACTTGTTGCGAAGATTTTTGTATGAGTTACCCTCATAAATAAATGCTATAATAAACCAAACAAATAACATTAACGGCACGACGATAGTCATAATCATGTTCCTGATCTCATCACCCAGGTGCATAAAAACAGAAACGATATAATAAGCTTTGGCAATTGTAAGGATACAAACCACTCCTTTAAAACCCAGTATCAGGAAGTCCCTGTTCACATCGCTTTTATGCAGGGTGTAAATCGTTAATCCAATCGCCAATTCTATTATGGTGATTACCGACAACAGGATAGTAGTTTTCTTCACCCTTCTTTTAAACTCAGCATCAGAATGGTGTTGTTCAAAAGTTACTTCCGGTGATATTGTTGATGAATGTTCCATATTACTCTATAAACTTTATTTTCTTACCGGTTACTAAATCAAATAAAAACAAAGGAATACAAATACCCATACCAAGTCTACAAAGTGCCAGTACAGACCAGCTTTTTCAATCATCAGGTAGTGACCTTTATTCTGGAATACATTTTTCTGTGTCATAATTAACATGATGATATTAATAATAACCCCGGAGAATACATGAAAGCCATGAAAACCAGTAATCCCATAGAAGTATCCGCCAAATGCCACAGGTCCTTTTTCACGGATATGCAATTCCCCAGCAGATAGTACTCCTCTCATCTGAGCATCTGACATAGCGGCCAAATTTTCATGAGTGATTGAAGCATCATGATGATGCATCAGGTCCAACAATGTTTCATGCGATGTATTGTTTAATGCAGCTGTTATTTCCGGACCATGCACCAGCTCTCCCCATGGATTACCTCCCATCGTTTGGCCAATCATTTCAATTTTACCATCTATTAATGTTGCATGCTCGCCGGTGATAAGGTGATGCCACTCCCATGCCTGGCAACCCAGAAACGTCAATCCACCTACAATCGTCCAGGCCATCCATTTTATTACACTTTGCTTATCCCCTTTGTGTCCGGCATGTACCGCCAGTACCATAGTAACCGAACTGATGATAAGAACAAAAGTCATTACACTAACAAATGCCAACGGCAGATTAGCATGACCTGCACCCGGAAAAGCATTGAACACCACATTAGGATCGGGCCAGAAATTCTGACTAAACCGGATAGAGCCATACGATATCAGGAATGCACCAAATGTAAAAGCGTCACTCATCAAAAAATACCACATCATCACCTTGCCATACTCCAGGTTGAAGGGACTTTTGCCGCCGCTCCACCATTTGGTCTGATGTACTGTTGCTTGTGTTGACATATTAAAAAATTTACCCCAACCCCTTAAGGATCTTTAAAAACCTTACCAAACAATATGTTTGTAAGAATGAAACGTTTATCTATCAAATATTAAATCAAAAATCTATCTCTTGTATAACCTGATTACTTACCACCGATTATTATAAAAAAGAACAGTAAATAAATCCACAGCACATCAACAAAGTGCCAGTAAATTGCTGCTACTTCCACTGGAACAGAACTATACAGTTTGGTTTTTCCAAAGAATGCTTTGATAAACATTACGATCAAAGTAATAATTCCACCAACAACATGTATAGCATGTAACCCAAAAATCACATACAAAAACTGTCCGGCACCAGAACCCTTGAAAGTTATTTTTTGTGCCCACAAATCCTGGAAACCCAGCCATTGCAACACTACAAATCCTATTCCTGACAAAAGGGTTATTCCGATCAGTAACCTGTACTGGTTCATTTCCCGTTGCTTAAAAGATCTTAATGCCATCTGCACCGTTATACTACTGATTATAATAACTGCAGTAGATATCCAAAACACCCGTGGTATTTCCACTGGTACCCAGCTGGTCTGGTTGCTTTTTACAATGAAAGCACTTGTCAAACCGGCAAACATCATGAGAATGCTTCCAATGGCCACCCACATAGTAAACTTGTGGGGATGAATTCTCTTTTTTTGCTCTATACTCACAGTACTCAGGATCATATTAAATTTCAAATTAGAAATATCAAACAATTGGCGCCAAACCTATTTTCTTTATCCCCCTGCTTTGCTCAATAAAAAAGCGAACATTACCACCGGCAAATACATATAACTGCCAAACATCACTTTTCTTGCCGCACTGACATCCATCTTTCTATACAACATCACACATCTTCCAATCATAAACAAATTCGCCAAACCTATCAATACCAAACTTATTATTCCCTGTGTATAATTATAATTACACATTCCTATATAATAAGGTGCAATGGTAACCGGCACCAGTAATACAGAATACATGATTGTTTGCATTGCTGTAAACTTTGTTGGTCCTTCCTTTGCGGGCAGCAACTTAAACCCTGCTGCTGAATAATCTTTGTGCGCCACCCAGGCAATGGCCCAAAAATGGGGAAACTGCCAAAAGAATTGAAACGCAAACAATACCCAACCACCTGTTCCCAGGTTGTTATCACCTGCCGCCCAGCCAATCAAACAAGGCAATGCTCCCGGAACTGCACCTACTAATACCGCAATTGAATT
>JBKJLR010000236.1:0-3124 GCA_046596865.1 Chitinophagaceae bacterium | reverse complement strand
TTTGGTAAACTGTACCGGTACCTCCATAAAAAACAAATGGCAACTACCTATGGCATAGTGTCTCCGCAAAATGAGTTGCTGTCATCTTGTGTCTTTTTTTTCTCTCATCACAGGGCTTATTATATCCTGGTGGGTAATCATCCCGATGGAAAAAAAATTGGTGCATCTCATGCATTGATTGATGCGTTTATAAAAGACTATGCTGGGAAAGACATTGTGCTGGACTTTGAAGGCTCCGATATTCCCAGCCTTGCTTTTTTTTACAGCAGTTTTGGAGCAGTTAATGAAATCTACCCGGCGATAAAGATCAACCGGCTTCCTTTTTATTTGCGGTGGCTGAAGAAATGAGTCAGGTGTTCTTAGTTTGGAGTTGTGAACAACATTTAAAATTTAGGCTACTCACTCCTGACTTCTGACTCCCGATTCTCGATTATTCTCTCCGCAATCAACAAATCCACCGGCCTTGTAATTTTAATATTATTTTCCTCTCCTTCCACAAGGGAAACTTTCATTCCGTAAGCTTCGACGACAGTGGCTTCATCTGTGAATTTATCTTTATAATCAATTCCGAAAGCAGGCAATAAAATTTTACTATGAAATGTTTGTGGGGTCTGAATTAACATCACCTTATTTCTGTCAAATGCTTCGTTGCCTTCTTCTATCAGCAACCGGATACTATCTTTAGAAATAACAGCCGGAATGGCTGTTCCGGTTTCTACTGCCTGATCATAGCAACGGTGAATCAATTTTTTTGACAGTAAACATCGTACTCCATCATGTACAAAGATGATAGATTCCTTTTCTACCAATGCTAACCCATTCTTTACGGATTGAAACCGGGTTTCACCACCAGCAGTTATTATTACCCGGTCTTTATCGAAATAACCGTCAACGATTTCCTGGACAATGTCTGTAAAATCAACAGGAAGTACAAGAATTATTTGCAAATCATCATAAGCATCTAAAAAAGCTTTCAATGTATAATACAAAACCGGTTTATCTTTCAGCAACATAAATTGCTTAGGGAGGTTACCCATCATTCTTATTCCTGAACCTCCGGCGACTATTATACAGTACTTCGTCATTAATTATTTTACTTATAGATCTCTATTTGATTTACTCCATTATTTCTTTTTATCCCCCTGTACATTCCTTCACTATTAAACACCAACGCTGCATTGCCTTGTCCATCCACTCCGATCATCCCTCCTTCGCCATTAATTTTCATAAGCTTATCATGTACTACTACATTCATCGCTTCTTCTAATGAAAGCCCCTTGTATTCAATTAAACAACTTACATCATAAGCGGTCACCGCCCGGATAAAAGGTTCGCCATGCCCGGTACAGCTAATAGCACAGGTTTTATTATTGGCATAGGTGCCGGCACCAATAATAGGGCTATCGCCTATCCTTCCAAATTGTTTGTTCGTCATTCCCCCGGTGCTGGTAGCAGCCGCCATGTTTCCTTCCCAATCCAATGCAACGGCCCCAACAGTTCCAAATTTTTTATCTTTTAGCAGTACATTATGATCCAATGCCGCTTCATCTGAATCCTGCATTTGTTTCCATTGATCATACCTGAACTGTGAAAAGAAATAAGCATCGGGCTCCGATTTGATGCCATGTACCTTCGCAAAATCATAAGCTCCCTGACCGTTCAGCATCACATGCTGGCTCTTCATCATAATGGTATAGGCGAGTTGGACCGGGTTACGGATATTCCTTACAGCCGAAACGGCTCCGGCCATTAATGTTTTACCATCCATTATAGAAGCATCCATTTCCTGGGTGCCGTCTTTTCCAAATACAGATCCCTTACCTGCATTAAACAGGATATTATCTTCCAGCGACATGGTGGCAGCTAAAACAGCTTCTACAGCAGTTCCGTTCTTCTCAAGCAATGTGTAAGCCGCATTCAATGCATCTCCTAAAGCATTCCGGTAGGCTGCTTCCAACTCATCGGTCATATCCTTTTTCAGAATGGTGCCAGCACCACCATGAATGGCTATAGTAAATTGTGACATACGGCTAATGGGTATTTTAATGTATGCGAAATTAGCTATTTTGCCACCGTTTATTGTAAGAAGAGCAGGTAGTATGATAAAACGAAAACTAAAGCGGGATAATATTTTTATTATTGTATCTAACCTGATACCGGTATATGGCGTATGGTTTCACGGCTGGAGTGCAGTGGAAGTGTTCATAGTATATGCACTGGAAACAATTATTACCGGCATCCTTACTTTACTCAAATTAGGTATAGTCACCCTGTACCGGGGAAAAGATACCTGGTATAATGAAGGCAGTTCTTCCCGGGTCAGCGGTTTATTTTTTATGCTATTCTTTTTAATGCATTTTGGTCTTTTTGCAGCCGTACAAACGACTATTTTTTCGCAGGCGGCAGGTATCACTCCCCCCAACAGCGGACCCATGCATTTCTTTTTTCACTGGTATGAGTATATCAACCAAAATATCGCCTGGATGCTGGGTGGGTTTGTATTAAGCTACCTGGCCACCAGTTTTTTCCCTTTCATTATTAAAGGAGAATACAAAACTATTTCTATGATGCGGCTGATGTTTCAGCCCTATGGCAGGGTTTTCATTCAGCAATTTACCGTGATCTTTGGAAGCATGTTCTTAATGTTCAGCCTGGGCAAAGGATTCATACTTGTCTTTGCTATAGCTAAAATATTTTTTGAAGTGTTTGTTAACTTTGAAGGAATGCTCAATAAAAGTATGAAGGATATGGAAGGGGCTTCAGGAAAGCAATAACTCACATTCATGCATCAATTTTTCTTTACTGATAGCAACAGTTCCTACTTGTTCGCAAACAAGCCCCCCGGCAATATTTGCCACTTCTGCCATCAGGCGTAAATTTTTAGTAGCTCCATACACCATGGCTGCCACGGCAATCACCGTATCACCAGCACCCGAAACATCCGAGATATTGCGAAGATGAGAGGCGATAAGATTCGACTTTTCGTCCTGCTGATAGAAAACTCCTTTTTCAGAAAGAGTGATGAATGAAATTTTATGACTCAGCATATTTACCAATTCTGTATGAATATTCTGAAGCGAAGGCTCATTGATTTTATCAACTAAAATATTTAATCCTTCCTTCA
>JBKJLR010000119.1:0-16693 GCA_046596865.1 Chitinophagaceae bacterium | reverse complement strand
TGTTTTATCAGAAAAAAAATATTTCATACTTTTTTCAGGTAATATTTACGAAGGATAAACACTTCTCTTACAGTTTAGAAAAAATCGGCAGCGAGGAGCCTGTGCTTGAATGGATAGAAATGAAAGGCTCCAACCTTCGCTGGTTTCACTTTTTTCAAATTGTAAGAGAAGTTTTTATCCTTCATAAATATTACCGGAAAAAAAGATGAAATATTTTTTTTCTGATAAAACAAAAGATTACCTGTTTTTGTTGCTGGTTGCCGTAATTGCCTACTGGCCTGTGTCATTCATGCTTTTCAGCGTAAAAAATGATGCCATTAATTATTTTCTCGCCATGCGGTATAATACCAGCGAAGCTATACAATACAATTACTTTCCTTCCTGGTCAGCATACATCAATATGGGATATCCGCTTCATGCCGATATGCAAAGTGGTGTATGGAATCCTCTTGTCTTTTTAATGAGCCTTATCAGGAAGTATGATATTTACTGGCTTCATATTGAAACCATTATTACCATTCTGCTATCGGGAATCAGCATGTACCACTTGCTGAAATATTTTAAGTTACAAAGAATGGTTGTGCTAACGGTCTCGGCTGCTTATATGATGAATGGTTATATTACAGATGCAGGGCAATTTCTCAACTGGTTATATGCCGCAGCCATTCTTCCTTTTGTATTTCTAAGTGCTATAAAGTGTTTTACTTCGTTCAAAGTAAGGGATGCATTTTTGCTTGGGCTGGCACACTCATTTATGCTGCTGTGTTCTTATCCGGCCGATTTTATTCTATTGTCCTATATACTTGCGGCATTTGCCATTTTTTCCTTTTACCGGCATAGGAAAGAAAAAAAATTAACGGGACTCTTCAAAAAATTCAGCCTCCAGATTATAATCGCAATTGCAACTTTCTCCATAATATGTCTGCCTGCAATATTGTCATACATCCCGTTTATAAATTCTATTCCCAGAGGTTCGGGTGTAGCTCTTGAAACAGCCTTGTCAAATTCCCTGGCTCCTGCAAACCTTATCTCCATTTTTACACCGTGGGCCACTCAACGTGGTGATGCTTTTGCAGAGACAGATCCATTGATAAGAAACTGTTACATGGGCATTATATTGTTTATCTTTTTTATCTATTTTATTTTACAAAATAATCCTAAAACCTATATTCAAAAGTTTCTGGGAGTTTTATTTATTGTATTTATGATCTTTAGCCTCGGCAAATTTGCCGGATTGAGAGCACTTACTTTCAATTTTTTACCACTAATGAATACGTTCAGGCATCCTGCAAATGCTAAGCTTTTCTTCATTTTTGCGGGGCAGATTCTGGCAGCATTTGCGATCAATGAATATACACTCAACAACTCTTTTAATAAGCGTCTTTTAAAAAGGATCACTGCTGTCACTTTAATTATCGTCAGTTGCGCATTATTGATAAGTATTATAAACAGTAATATTTTAACTGTAGTCAAAGCAACTATTTTCTCTGAAGGTAATTCTATTGCAAACCAGGTAAAAGCAATAAAAGATAATTTTTCTTTCTTTGATCTCCTTTTTCTAAACTCCTTTTTTGTCTTCTTAGTTTTGATATTTTTTTATCGTACCATTCAAGCAAACCAGGTAAAAAATTATTTTTTCTTGCTCATTTTGATTGACATGTTTGTCACAGCACAAGGAATGCTGCCCTTGACATATGTTAGAAAGTCCTCTCCGGTTATCGTGCAGGATATTCTTGACCAACAACCAAAAGGTTACCCATTACCAAACTCTGATAGCTCAATAAATAGCTATTCTGCCAATGGCATGAGATATTTTGACCAGTTAGGATGCCTGAATCCATATAATAAAAAACCAGGCCGCTCTGATTATATTATATCTCCGGCTAATCTGGGTACGCAAGAATACTTTTGGGATTATATTACATTCAGAGAAAAAGTTGTTCAATATCCTTTAGCCTATTTTGCAGATACAATTTATTCAACCAGAGATACCGCAGCATTTATTGCTTCTATTTCGTTAAAAAAAGTAGCTATTACAGATGCAATACCGGCTATGAACACCGTCAATAGTCCACGAAATTCAGGCCGAATTTTTTTTAAAAAATTTGTTCCGGGTTCATTTACTATTGAAACAGAAAGCAGCAACCAGGAATTCCTTGTTGTATTGCAAAATAAATATTATAACTGGACTACTTACGTAAACGGTGAAAAAACACAAATAATAAAAACAAATCTTTCCTTTATGGGGGTAGTACTGCCACCCGGAAAAAATAATGTGCAATTTATTTATGAAACCAGGGTTATACAATACCTGGGCATATTTTCAATATTTTTTATAGGCAGTGGACTTTTTATTTTTTTCCGAACAAAAAAGAAAATTTAATTGAACAGGGGCATTACAAATATTATCAGGAAAGTAATGGATGATTTTATACCACCCGTTATCAGGGATAGCAGGTGGTTTATGTACCCCATGTTCTGGTATTGGTTCAAAGGAAAAGATATTACCCTGTATATGGATTTCAAGAAAATAGCCTGGGGGCTTAGTGAAAAGGAGTTCACACAATGTTATAAAAATCTGGATTGCAGGGCTACTGACAGACCGAGTGATCTGAATAAAAAAAGCATTGAGCTTATGCTACAAAAGCTCGACAAAACAGCTATTACGTTATTAGACGTTGGCTGTGGGAGGGGTTATTGGTTAGGCCAATTAAAAGAAAAAACAAATTTACAATTAAGTGGGTGCGATGTATTTGACAACAATGAATTACCTGGCATCTCCTACACAAAAGGAGTTATTGAAAATCTCCCATTTGCTGACAATTCCTTTGATATTGTCACTTGTCATCATACCATAGAACATATCAGGGATATAAAAAAAGCGATACAGGAATTAAAAAGAGTAGCCCGAAAACAGATCATTATTGTAACACCCAAACAACGATATTATTATTATACGCTTGATCTTCATTTACATTTCTTTCCTGAAAAAGAGTACCTTATGAACCTGGTAGGTCTGGAAAATGCTGAATGTATAAATTGTAATGGCGACTGGTGCTATTATGTCACCATTTGATTATGCTTATTTTGCTCCTTATTAACATCTTCATAAGTTTTTCATTTTTTTGGTCTGAAGTGATAAAGAATTAACAGTATTGTGAAAGCTACGAACCCGGAAATAAAAATCTGCCTGATCCTGAAAAGAAAATTGGAATGACGATCCCCCGGCTTAAACATCTCATACCATGGACTTCCAAAAAAATATCTTTTAATTTTCTGAGCAGGAGTGTATACTTCAGAAAGATTCGTATTCAGGTAATAACGCAACGCATAATTCTTGTTGAAATATTGATCACCGGGAAAGCTACCTGGCCGAACACTATGTTTGTTTAGTGAAGCCATGTCAAGGCCAGTGATAAAGATTGTGCCGGGTTCTTCCTGCAATCTGTATTGAAGATATTCAGCTGCTGTAAGTATCAGGTCGTCTTTACTAATCAGCAGAAAATTTCTCGTAACATCTATCATCGCCCATTTTTTGGTTTCAGTCAAATAGACTTCATTAATCGCATGATAACCTGAATATGTTCCATTCACTGGAACAGCCTCTACATACCTATTTTTTAATCCTGCTGCTGTACAAAAAAAACCAAACATCTTCTGAAACTGACCGCAGTCTAACTGTTTAACTTTATCAGCTATCAAATATCTGTATTGAAGAAGAGGGCCAAATCCTTTAATTGAATCAGCAGGAACGCCAACCTGGCGCTGAAATGATTTCGCTAGCCAAGCTGCGATATTTACTGCTTTTTTTTTATCGGTGTTAATGGTGTCTATACCGGTAAATTGGTGTAATAAATATGACCCTTCCTTTAGTTCTTTTGTACTGAAACTTTGGTTGGCCCTGCTCCATTTATCAAAAAAGGATTTGCCCGGATCTGAAGGATAAAGCTCTCCTGTACCTGAATACTTAACGTATTCAAATCCTTTATTCCGGATAAAAAAAAACAGCAAATTAACTGCACCAAAAAGCAATGTGACTATCAATAGAAGTTTTGCTGAAATTTTCATGCAGAAAGATCAGTTAATAATATTTTTTCCACTCATAGCTTTACTTATTGCTTCATTCATCAATCTTTCAGCATAGGGCCTGGATACCGCATTTAGATTTTCAATGGCAGCAAGCACCTGGTCTTTAGTACCTTCTTCCATCAGTTTATGTAATTCTGCTACTGCACCTTTAGTATCTGCATTTTCTTTTTCTGTGAGATAGGATATATTTTTCTTAATGAACTGCTCTGTATAAGATATGATTTGTTCGGCTTCAGTCCGTGCTTCTACCAAAGCCCTTGTTTGAATATCTTCTTTTGCATGAGTGATTGAATCCAACAACATTTTCTCTACTTCATCATCTGTCAGCCCGTATTGTGGTTTCACTTCGATGGTTTGTTCTATACCGCTTCGCAATTCTTTTGCTGTCACTACTAATATGCCATCAGCATTTATTAAAAACGACACTTCTACTTTTGGTAATCCTGCAGGCATACCGGGAATATTAGTAAGATTGAATTCTGCCAACTTCCGGTTATCCTTTACTAAATCCCTTTCTCCCTGGTAAACTGATATCCGCATACTGCCCTGCCCATCTTTTTGTGTTGTGTATTGTCTTCCCACCTTCGAAGGAATCTTTGAATTGCGGGATATCAGCACATCCATCAAGCCCCCCATCGTTTCGATACCGAGAGACAAGGGTGTAATATCAAGCAATAAAAAATCTTTATTATTTCCAGCCAATATATCGGCCTGCACCGCTGCGCCCAACGCAACTACTTCATCAGGATTTAGCGAATCATGCAGTTTTCTTGCAAAGAAATTTTCAACAGTCATCTTTACCAATGGAACCCTTGTAGAGCCGCCCACCATTATTACCTCATCAATATTTCTAATAGTTAACTCCGCATCTTTCAAAGCATTTTTACAATACTCAACCGTTTTATCAATTAAAGGTTTTATCAGTATTTCAAACTCCTCTTTGGTAAGGGTTAATTTAAAATTAGCTACTTCGCCAGTAAACGAATTATTAGTGCTCAGGTATTTTTTTGCTTCCTCTGCCTGCAATCGGAATTCCTGTGCAAGACTTTTTTTGATTATCAACTCTTCTTTTTTTATACCCAATTTTTTTATCCAATGCTCTGCAACGACCCTGTCAAAATCATCTCCTCCGAGATATGTGTCGCCATTTGTTGACAGCACTTCAAAAATGCCACCGCTGATGCGAAGAATAGAAATGTCAAATGTGCCTCCCCCTAAATCATAGACCACAACTGTTTTGATTTCATCCTTACTCATTCCCATACCATAAGCCAGGCTGGCTGCGGTAGGTTCATTCACAATTCGCAATACATCCAGACCCGCCAGTTTACCAGCGTCTCTTGTCGCCTGCCGTTGTGCATCATTAAAGTACGCTGGGACTGTTATAACAGCTTTTGTCACAGGGGTTTTTAAAATATGCTCTGCCCTATCTTTTAATTCCTTTAAAATAAAAGACGACAACTCCACTGGTGAATAGAATTTTTCTCCGGCCTGGATTTTTAAAAGCGTCTCTTTATTGTCATCAATAACTTTATAAATGAAGAAAGAAGCCTGATCTTTTACATCACTATATGATTTACCCATTAATCGTTTAACTGAAAAAATAGTATTATTGGGTTCGGTAATAAGAAAATCTTTTGCTTTATCCCCGATGGTGACACCTCCCCCATCGACAAAATGAATGATGGAAGGAACAAGTGCTGCTCCGTCATGTTCTTTTAATACAACAGGCTTTTTTGTATCTGGATGAATAATAGCTACAAGGCTGTTGGTGGTACCAAGGTCTATACCAACAATCATCTCTGGCTTTTGCAAACTTCCGGTAGCTATGTTAATGCTAATTTTCGCCATGAATGCAAAACTCGTTTATTGGCATCGTAAAAAAAAGTCCTGCTATGGCAGGACTTTTCGGATTCAGGAATATTTTAATTACCTCATCAGATACATTTTACCGTACCCCTTGTTGAAATACTTATCAGTATTATCATCCGGGCCTTTGTACTTATCCAGAGATTTGCCATTTAAATTAGTAACAACACGGTAGAGATAAATACCATTAGCCAATTTTTGCCCATATTGATCAGTTCCATCCCATTTGAATTCGGTGATATTCCGGCCAATATGCAGTGGGCCTAATTCATCTTTGGTGATTTCCCGTACTATTTTACCGGTAATCGTCATGACCTCTATTTTAATATTCTGCGGTACTTCGTTACCTGTTACCGTAAACACAAAGGCGGTGGATGTAGTAAACGGATTTGGATAGTTCAACATATTTGAAATCATAGGCTTATTGATCACTTCAAACAGCACCCTGTATTCAATATTATTACTACTACCCGAAGAATTATCACTCTTATCCTTTCCAGTAACAATCAGTTCATACTCCCCATCTGCAGAAAAGTAAGGTTTGAAATTAATAGAGGCTGTGTTGTCAGGGTTTGGCGCCTGCCCTGCCGGTGTAAATCTTACCGTATCATTATTAAAGTAAACTCTCCGTAGATTTCCGTTAGGGTAACGAACCTGCAGTGTAAATAAGGATGTATCATCCAGTATCCTCCAACGGGCTTCATCTTTAAGTTTTATGATAATATCCGGCTTGGAAGAAACAATATCCCTGTTCAGAATATGAACACCGTCAAAAGTTACATCCAGCAGAGGATTAAGGCTATCCGGTTTTACATATAAGCTACGGTAAGCAAAGTTATTGAAGTGATGCTGCTCTAATTGATCATTATCGGGGTTTACTTCGATATACATCGTGTTAAAACCCGTAAGAGTACTCGTATTTACCAATGCACCCACTTGCAAAGTATCATTTACCAGTAAAGGCCTTCGCCGGGGTATGGGAATAATACGGGGCACATTATTCCTGTCAGTAATCACCATTTTTACTTTCAAACTATCAAAAGGCACATCGCTGATATTTTTGAACGCAACTTTAAAGTCAAGCGGCTCGCCAACTTCCAATGTATCTTTTACTCTCAAAAAAATATTAGGGGCAATGGCACCTTCGGGAACCGGCACGTAAGTTATTCGCCAATAGCGAAGCTGATAAGGTGTATAGTTAGTGTTGTCGGCTGACCTCATTTTCAATTTTAGGTATGGATACGTTACCGGATTTATAGAAGAAATATCAAAATTTTGCTCTGCCGGGGTTAGCCCGTTGAAAAGTGTTTGTTCAGTTCCGTCAGTTCTTATCCCAATTATATCGAGTGTTGTAGTATCGCCTGTAAGGTTACCGGCACCTCTCCACTTAAGTTGCTTCCATGCTCTTGCCGGGCCAAAGAGTGGAGATTGTAAAAAGCCAACCGTGTCAATAGATGGACAATCCACCGATAAAGTTGGATTATCAAATACACCAAGACCAAACACCCATTTAGGAGTAAATGTGGGATCATTTTTCTTATACACAAACCCAAAAGGTCTTGGACGGTAAAAAGAATCTATACCACTTAATCCTGCATTTTTTAAAGAGTGGTACAAAGACTGACCCGCACCATTAATACTTGTATCTCCCAGCCAATCGCTTACATAAGCTATTGGGAAAGCTGGTGCTCCGCCAAAGGTATTCGGGTCAAGCGTAAAGTTTCGAACTACCACATAGTGTCCATCGGGTATTGTATCCTTCATAAAGTTCATCATTCTTTTCCTGAATTCAGGGGTAGTATACCTGTACTCAAAATTGTAAGGAATAAACAGACCTGAAGAATTTACCGGTGAATGACTTCCGTATTTTCCATCTCCTAAATCAGCAGGAAAATTTGTATACGGCCTTATTACTGCGTTTACCCATGGCCTGAAAGACACAGGATCAAAAACATTAAATACCAAAGACTGGAACCAGCAAGTAAGCCGTATTGCAGTTACTCCATTAATAGCAACAGAAAAAGCAGCTTGCTGTGTTGAGCCACTGGTAGCATACGTTCCCATTCTGAGGAACAGGTTGTTTATTACAGATCCAAATTTAAAAACCCGGCTCGCCGAATCAAGTAATAATTTTGTATAAGATGATTTTGTATGTTGATAAAAATGTGACTGGTTAAATCCCAAATCACTGGCATTAGGGCCGGTTGGACTCAGGTAAATAAAAGAAGATTTGTTCCAGACCGGCGTACCACTGGCTGGCACAGGTGCCACTCTCCAGTAGTATACAGTACTGTCAGCAAATGGCACTCCCGGTGTAAACTCCAATACACCACCGGTTGAACTTATCGTACGACTGACCTTAGCAGATGAATTAAATAATTCGGTAGTATCCATTTCCATCGTGTATTGCTTCAATCCCGTAAAAGGATTCGCTGTGGAAGCCACCAACTTTATATCCTGCCTGTTTACAATACCAAAAGTGTATGGATATACCGGCCTTGCCTCATCTTCATAAATAAACACATCTTTGGTTATGCAGTTGTTCGTTTCATATAATTCATTAACTACATTGTCGGCATCAACACAAATAGATATTTTATTCAATCCTTTATCTCTTGTCGGCACAATATCAAACGTGTAAGAAAGTGAGTCAATGTAACGGATGCCCCTGATGGTATCTCTTCTTATGACTTCAGTAGTAAGATTAGGATAAGTTCGTTTTACCTCTACTACAATATTCTGATTGATTGCCTTGCCAATATTCATGAATTTGGCATCAACCTTAAACTGTGTTTCCGCCACCGAAATAAATGATGGGCTTACTTTCACCAACTGGTCTTCTATGACATAGTCTGGTTTGGGCATCGAAACATCCAGCTTAATAGCGGGGTCCCCATGCAATAAGGTTTGCTCACATTGGAGCCTTGCATAATAATCATTTTGAGTAGTCAGGTTGAATACCTGGGTTATAGACTCTCTTAAAATTTCACCCAAAGTTTTTCCATAATGCGACGTTGAAGCAGCAATATAAGTCCGGGTATTAAAAATATCCAGGTAATAAACAATACCCAAATGCGTACTGGCCACAAAAGCTATTGAACCCCTTTGGTCAGCTAATACAAATTTTTCAGACAATGTTTCTTTTGTAATGAACCGAAGAGTATTAAAATTAAAAAAATTACCAGCATTACAACCCATCACAATCGTGACAGGATATTTGCCCTGGTTATTATACTGCTCGGGATTGTCAAGATTAAACTCCAGGGTGCTGGCGGAGGAGTGACCAAAATAGGTCATCAGGCCGATACCTTCCTGAAATAAATTCTGTAGCCTTGCACTGCTGGCCTGCTCTACCGGAGCTGCTGAAACTTTACTGAAAGTATTGACATTACCACCATACAAAGTATCAATTATTATATTGGCATACCCGTTCATATCATTGGTCAGTATCTGTCCGAGGGCTCCATCACTGGCACCAATTACATGAGCTACATTTTTCATCCAGGCTTTATCGCTAATTAATGGGGATTGAAATGCCTGCGCCTGCTCATATTGAATTAATTTATCAAGATAAACTGTTACTTCCTGTGCATTGATAGCTGAAATGCGGCCTATTGAAACTTTGGGTATTTCATCAAGCCCCGGATCCGCGGCCAATAGGTTGTCGGATGCAGGACTACCAAAGGTGGGGATGAATGAAAGTTTTTCGACATCAGGATTACTTTCAAAAGCCCTGTATTGGGCATAGTTTAATCCTTTCCCTATTAGTAAAACATTTTTTACTGGTGCAGTAAATGTATTTCTGGACCACCGTATAAAATTCTGAAGGGCCAATGGATTTTTTTTAATACCAAATCCGTATTGGTCTATCAGGTCATCAACCATGTAGATCTTTGCATTATGACTACCCCCTGCCGTTGAGCTACGATACGTTTTATAATTTTCAACAGGGTTTACACCACCCACTCCTGCAGTTAATGCCGTATGTGATATTATAAGATAATTTCCCTGGTTGGCAGGGAGGGCATAATTAATAAAATTCCGTTGCTGTAATGAAATAACGGGAACCGGATAAGCTGGTTCCTGGCTTACCATTATTAATTTTCTGGCCGTGTTTGATGGTTGTAAAAAAACTCTTACAAATGAAGGATTGGTAATATCTCCAATATATCTTTTTCCATTGGCAAAATCGTATATAATAGGGTTAGAAGCTCCGAAAGCAAAGGCAGCTATTTCCACATAATTACCACTGACACCCGCAGGTAAATCAAATTCAAAACTAGTAGCACCGGCGGCATTAAACATCCTGGCATACGTCAATTCTGTTTTTGCCACCACCATCCTATCGTTAGGGGCAAGACATTTATTAGTTATTTCAATATTGGCAGTCCCACTGCTTATTTCTGCCGGAGTTATTGGTATATCAGTCTTTATATAATCAAAGAAATCCATCGTGGGGATTGCTATCTGATTGCCATTTAGTTTTACCGTAAAATTTCTTGGGTTAAGTGCATTTCCTGCTGCATGTACCCTAACAGATGGCGCAGGAGCACCAGATCCGGTATAGGGAAACAGGTTGCTAAAAGTGTGGGGCAGGATACCGTTAGTGCCAATATCCGCTGAAGTAAATCCTTCCCCCTGATCATAAGCAGAAGAATAAACAAACTCACCAACTACGGCTGCATAGCCGGGATTAAGTTTATTATTATAATACCTGCCAATGGTAGTTATATAATATGGCTCAGCTGCGGGCAATGTTCCTGTTAGATCATTGTTGGTTGGCGCCAGTCTCAAATTAGACCCAGATGGATTGATTGTTAAAAAGAAGGATGCGGTATCGGTTTCAAGACTTATTTTATCACTTAGTTGATAATCATGAAGGCGATATAATGAACTATCTGGCTTACCGTCATTCTTCTCTCCCCAAAATTCAATATAATCGCTGCTACTTAATGCACCCGCTTGAACTGATGTGTAAATATGTAGCTGCTGACCGTTTCTCCAAAGTTGAAATTGTTCAGCAGGAATATTACCAATACCCAAAGAGGAGAGAATTGGCTGGTTGATGCGGTATAACGCTGTGGCACCTATTTTAAATTTGTAATAAGTGCGGCTGTAATTAATCCATTCATTATTGTACGCCTGCGACTGAGCCAGCAAGCCTGTAAAAAGTAAAAATGGGAGTAAAAATTTTTTCATTAAATCAAAGTTTTATCAGGTACAGATCGTTATTTATTTTTTTTTATTATTGACCATATTTAATCGCAAAGAAAAAACATGGGTAAACAATGGATTGGACTGGTTAGCAAGGTTGGTAAAGGCATAGTCAACCGTTACGTTCTGAATTTTAAAACCGGCGCCTGCACTTGGCTGATATATCCAAACTCTTTTCTGATTCAGGGTGTCGCCATCAGATAAAGCTCTCTGAAAGTTGTTTATTCCGGTCCGCAGAAAAAAAACATTATTGACGTTCAATTCAAGTCCAAGTTTGGGATCAGCACTTATAGGGTTCGAACTGATCACTGTATTCCGCTGACCATCAAAAGTCACATCTAAATTTGCCTCTGCAAGAAGACTCGACTTTTTACCCAATTTAAATTCACGACCAATACCTACCACTATTCTTGGTGCGGTAAGTTCAGTTGACTTAACAGGGATTTCATTATTAGTGAGATATAAAACTTCTTTTTCCCTTTCTGTAAACGTAAAAGACCAGGCATTGAAAGTGCTGGTTATATCACGACCCACAATACCAAACCGCCAATTATTGCTGAATATTTGTACTCCCGCATCCAAACCAAAACCCCAGGCTTTGGCAAACTTTCCTACACTCCGATGAATCACCTTAGCATTTAATCCAAAATGAACATTTTTTTTCTCGGTCTCTTTTAATTTTTGAGCAAAAGAAAAAATGAAAGCATAATCAGCAGAAGAAAAAGCCTGGATATTATTGTAATTGAGAGAGCCGTCCGGTTCAACGAGAAACAAGGTATTCATTATATCATCGACTGCAAAACGAAGTCCGGTGATACCAATCGTTCTTTTATTGTTGGCTGTGGGTAAAGCAACTCCTATATAATCGTATTTACCAATTCCAGCAAAGTATTCAGCATGCATCAGGTTCACCTGAGGATGATCTTTTATGCCAACAAGCCCGGCGGGGTTCCAGTATCCTGCCGTGCCATCATTTACAGAAGCAACCTGTGCACTACCCATAGCAAGACCCCTGGCACCTGCACCAATGTTCAAAAATTCATTGGAATATTTACGGAATTGTGCGGTGGAGGATAGAAAGAATAAAGTGGCCAGCAGGGTAAGGTATAAACGGTTCGTTTTCATTCAATGAATTTTCTAATAAGCAATTGGATTAGGAGGTGTTTTCAAAATGTACGATACAATTGTAAAATTAGTCTTTAGGCCCGGAAAAACATAGGTTTGTTAGCCAAAATGCCTAATTGTTGAAAACGAATTGATTAGAAAATTATTGCCTATCAAAGCACCCTTGTAAATTCTACCTTATTTTTGTGCCTTCATGGTCCATTGCATTAGCATATAAACTGAAAATCATTGTCTTAGATATGAGCCTGATTCAAGAATTAAGATGGCGGGGTATGATACAAGATATTATGCCCGGAACGGAAGAACAACTAAACAAGGAAATGACTTCCGCTTATATCGGCTTTGATCCCACCGCCGATAGCTTGCATATTGGCAGCCTTGTTCCGATTCTTCTATTGGTTCATCTCCAAAAAGCTGGTCATAAACCTTTTGCTTTAGTAGGTGGCGCCACTGGAATGGTTGGTGACCCAAGCGGCAAAAATGAAGAAAGAAATTTGTTGAGTGAAGAAGTGTTAAAGCATAACCAGGAAGGGGTGAAAAAACAATTAATGCAATATCTCGACTTCAACCCTTCATTGAAGAATGCAGCTGAGATGGTGAACAACTATGATTGGTTTAAAGATTTTAGTTTTCTGAATTTTATCCGGGATATAGGAAAACATATTACTGTTAATTACATGATGAGTAAAGACAGTGTAAGAAAAAGATTGGACGGAGAGACCGGAATGAGTTTTACTGAATTTACTTACCAATTGGTACAGGGGTATGATTTTTACTGGCTTTATCAAAACAAAAACTGCAAACTGCAGATGGGTGGTAGCGACCAGTGGGGAAATATTGTTACCGGTACAGAACTCATAAGAAGAAAAGGAGGCGGAGAAGCCTTTGCTTTTACCTGCCCTTTAATAACCAAAGCTGATGGTGGCAAGTTTGGCAAAACAGAAAAAGGGAATGTGTGGCTGGATCCTGTTCGTACTACACCATACCAGTTTTATCAATTCTGGTTAAATGCAACCGATGCTGATGCAGAGAAATGGATTAAAATATTTACATTCTTAAGTCAATCAGAAATAAATTCAATTCTTGAAGAACATAAAAAAGATGCCGGTAAAAGATTACTACAAAAAAAGCTTGCCGAAAAAGTAACAACATTTGTACACGGAGAAAGTGCGTTAAAAGATGCTTTACTTGTTACTGAAAAAGCGTTTGCCGAAAAAGAAAAACCCGCTGCAGAACTGAGTATTAAAGACATTGAAACTTTACAGGGAGTCACCCAGATAAGTTTTGCAAAAGAAAAAATTGCCGCTGGCATTGATATTGTTTCCTTTCTTGCTGAAGCGGGCATTGAGAAAAGTAAGGGAGATGCGAAAAAGTTAGTACAGGGGGGTGGCATAAGTATCAACAGACATAAAGTAGAAACTGTTGATATGAAGATTGACCTGTCTCTTCTTTTGCATGGTAAATTTATGCTTGTACAAAAAGGCAAAAAAAGTCACTTTGTAATAAGCTTCAATTAAATTTCTATTTAAAATTCAACACTCCGTACATCAAGAGATTCAATACCATCCCAGTTTTCCGGCAGACCTTGTTTCAAATACCGTTGGCATAACCGGATGTGGTATAAACATGGTTTATCATCCGGCAGTTCTACTGCAACAGCAGAAAATAATTGCAATGCCCCGCTTAGTTTACCTTGCTGGTATAAGCCCATTGCTTCTGCATATTGTTTTGTCGTTTTATTTTTTGCCTGATACAGTGGATCGGTGTCAGCATTTAAAATTTCCACTAATGTTATTGCTTCATGCTTACCTTTTACTTTTCCTTTATGAATAATGCGGTAGATAAACCTGTCTTTCTCATTTATACTATCGATAGTGCTGAGTGTGGTTACAATTTGCAAATCAAAAATCTTGGCCAGCCCTTCCAGCCGTGCCGCCAGGTTTACTGTATCCGATATAACGGTAGTGTCCATTCGCTCTTCTTCCCCTACAGTACCCAGCATTACTGAACCAGTATGCAGGCCCATACCTACTTTTATGGGTGCTAAATTTTCAAGCAACCGGGTTTTATTATACTGTTGCAACTCGGTAAGTATACCTTGCGCAGCCCTTATTGCATCATCAGGTCGCTTAGGGAAAAGGGCCATTATTGCATCACCAATATATTTATCTACAAAACCATCATAACGCCTTATGACCGGGCTTACTTTACTGAGGTAAGAATTAATAAAATGAAAATTGTCTTTTGGCGACAACTTTTCAGATATGGAAGTGAAAGATCGGATATCAACAAAAAGGATGGTCATGTCAGCCCGTTTCTGGTCGCCTAATTGTACACTCAGGATATTCTCTTTACCCAAAAAACGTAAAAAAGCTGCTGGTACAAACCTGCTTAAAGAAACGTTGGTAAGCTTTAAACTTTGTGTAAGTTTTTTAACATCATTAAATGCTTCGCTGAAGATATAGGCAATATTGAGTGACTGTATAACCACAAAAATGAGTAAGCCGTACTGCCTGTAGGTGCCTGTCTTAATAAGCTCCATTCCGTAAAAAATATCATTCAATGTAAAAAGAACAATTATGATAATACCCAACAACGCATTGCGGCTTCCATGCTTTTTATCTTTTATAGCTTTTATTACAATCTTAAAAGTGAAAAACGCCAACAACACCACCATTATCAATAAAAATTCCAGCAACAAGCCGAAGGTCTTCTTCTGCGTAAAAATAATAAACAGGCTCGCTGCTACAGTCAGGCTAACAAATATTCGTGGGATGCTTTTACGAACATAACCCGGAAACAAGGCATTAATGAATAGAAAAAATAAGATCGGCATTGCATACATGGAGATATATTCCATTCTTGATGCCCAGTGCCAGCTCATGTCCGGAAAAATATAATTGATAAACACACTGCCAACAAACAAAGAATTGATACCCATCATAAGGCAGAATAGCCCAAAGTAAAGCGAGGAAATATCTTCTTTGCGAATAAAAGAGAGGCCAATCTGATACAGACCAATAAGCACCAATGCCCCAATAATGAAAAACTCCAGTGCCAGCCTCTTTGTTCTGGCGAAAGTCACTTTATCCGGGCTTCCGATTTGCGGCACTTTCCAGATGCCACCTTTGCGGTCGTCAAAATTGGAAACCTGAATAAAGATATTTGCCTCGCCGCCCTGTGACTGAAAGTTTACCGCCTTGGGCATAAACTTTGAAATATGTTCTGCTGATGAGGTTCCCACTTTTCCGTTTTCACCCACCAACAGCGAATCAATATAAATCCGGTAGGCCGTGTACATGTAAGGGATGTCAAGACTATATAGTTTTTTTTCGGGCGGCAGCAGCAGTTTCAGTTGAAAAGTGGCATACTCATCGCTCTTCAATGATTGGCCCTTCCACTTAAACCCATTCCACAGTTGCGGCAGCCGCATAAGTGTTTGCTGCGAATCAGGAAGCCCGGTTTTATAAGCCAATAATTGCTGCCAGTAAAATGCCCACTCCCCTTTCAGATCAACCGGGTTATGCGATTCAAAAGAATAGTGTCGCAGATCCATTACGCCTTTTTCTGCAACAGGATGTTGCGCCATTGCGATGATGGCATACAACAAGGAGACGGTCAGTGTGCAAAGTTTTCTTTGATATGTATTCCGGAAACTCATTTAAATACAACCTTGAACCTGTCCCAGTATTTTATAAGCACATAACCAACTTCTATAAGATATAATATAAGAGGTATCAACACCCACCATCTTTTATTCAGCCGTTGGGTTCGCAGTGACGGAATTTTACTTCTAAGGTTCCTGGAAAAAATAAGGAACATAGTAATTGAAAGTACAGCACCGAACAACAGGTCGGCGATATAATGTTCCTTCACAAATACAACAGATATGGAAACCAATATACACCAGATTAATACACCAGCACCAAAGCGGCTGCGGTCGGTATAATAGGTCCAGAGTCCGGCCGTCATTGAAAAACCAACATGCAAGGATGGAAAACAATTGTAGGGAGAATCATGTGCATTATCTGTAGCCAGAAAGAAGCGTTCAAAATCAAAAGGATTGGTGACCGGCCTGAGGATATCATAAGTAGGGAATACAAGAAAAACTACATAAGCTATGAGCCCTGTGCAGCAGAATGAATAAAACATGCGGCGATAGAGAATCTTATCTTTTACATAAACAAAAGGCAATATTACCACTGCGTACATGCTGGCATACACAAATACCCAGATGGGTTCAAAAGGGATCAGTTCATCTAGTTTTGTTTTTAAAATGTGCTTTTTAAAATGATCATGTAATTCCAGTTGATTGATGTAAACATACAGGAGCCAGATAATACCAAAATAAAGGAGAGCCAGCACAACGTTTTGATGACGCCTGAAAAATTGAATA
>JBKJLR010000203.1:0-3720 GCA_046596865.1 Chitinophagaceae bacterium | reverse complement strand
AAAGAAATTGATTGGCACACAAACTGTATCATTAGTGCTGGATAACTTTCAATTGATTCCTGCAAACGAAAAAGAAACCCATTGTCCTGATTTTATCCTTAACAAAGAAGAGATTTATAAATATAATTTCCGGCACAAAGAAATGGACTACTCCCTTTTTGGCAGAGGTGAGCTGGCTATCGTCTTTACTAACGAAGACAGTAATTCCATTACACGGATAAAAGAGCCGCCACCCATATCACAAAAACCGGATACATTGAAACTAGGTGATGTCTTTTTTGATTTTAATAAAGCCAATCTGAAACCCGAAGCATTAAAAATGCTCGAACTATTTTTTATTAAAAATAATACGACATCTTCTATTGATAGTATTTATGTAGAAGGTCATACTGATTCGATTGGTACAGACGGCCGCAATATTGAATTAAGTCTTCAACGATGCGAAAGCATCAGGCAATGGTTGGTTAAAAATAATATAGTTGCGGCCTCATCCATGCAGGTGCATCCATTTGGCAAGTCGAAACCTATTGCCAGCAACAGGACGTTGCAGGGAAGGGCTATGAACCGTCGTGTAGAAATGATTGTTTTCCGGAAGAACCGTGAGCCGTGAACCGTCAATCGTCGATTATAACGCAACACTGTTTATGTTTAAATTCATAGCTTAGTAAAAAAGATTCTCTATGTTTCTTGAATTATCACATACAAAGCCTGATGTTTTTAAAGTAACCAAAGAGTTTGTTTTATCATCCTATAAAGAGACTAAAGCTTTCCCTCCGGAGGAGAAATTCGGAATGATTTCACAAATCAGGAGAGCTGCGCTTTCTGTACATCTTAATGTATCAGAAGGATGCTCAAGAAAGTCATTAGCTGAAAGAAAAAGGTTTTATGAAATAGCCAGAGGTTCACTTATCGAAGTTGATACGGCTTTTGGTATAGCAGTAGAATTAGATTATTGCGAAAAAGAAAAATTGCAACCACTCGGAATATTAATCGTAAGAACCTTTCAGTTACTTTCGAAAATGATTTCATAATTATGAGTGGCCAATCTTACGACTCCCGACTCACAACTCACGGACTGCTAAAACAATACTGGGGTTTTGATGCTTTTCGTCCACTACAGGAAGATATCATTAACGCTGTGCTGGATGGCAAGGATACATTAGCTCTTATGCCGACCGGCGGCGGCAAGTCCTTATGCTACCAGGTTCCGGCTATGGCCAAAGAAGGAATGTGTTTGGTAATTTCTCCGCTGATTGCCTTGATGAAAGACCAGGTACAGAATCTCCGCAAGAAAAGTATTACTGCCTTTGCCATTTACTCCGGTATGAGCCGAAAAGAAGTAATCAATACTTTCAAAGTTGCTTCTGATAGTAATTGTAAGTTTCTGTACGTTTCTCCCGAAAGATTAGAAACAAGTTTGTTTAAAGAATATTTACCGGGGTTCAATATTAGTTTGATCGCAGTAGATGAAGCTCATTGCATTTCTCAATGGGGTTATGATTTTCGTCCGCCTTATCTGAGAATTGCTTCCTTGAGAGAAGAATTACCGGATATTCCGATTCTTGCATTAACGGCATCAGCTACACCGGATGTACAAAATGATATTTGTGAGAAACTAAGGCGCCCCCACCTCCGCCAGTTGGCGGAGGGATTTCAGAATCTGAAATTCGAAGATTCAATCAATGATTTTATTGTTTTCCGGCAATCTTTTGAGCGACCCAATCTTTCTTACAGCAATTTCAAAGTAGATTCTAAAATCAATAAAATAATTGAAATACTCAGGAAAGTTCCGGGCAGTAGTATTGTTTATTGTAAAAGCAGAAAAAGAACAAAAGAGATAAGTGAGTTGCTCCATTTGCAGGATTTTTCTGCCGACTACTATCATGCAGGCCTGGTTCAGGAAGAACGAAGCCGGAAGCAGGAAGATTGGATCAATAATAAAACAAGAGTGATTGTTTGTACCAATGCCTTTGGAATGGGAATTGACAAACCAGACGTAAGAACGGTGATTCATGCTGATGTGCCGGATTGCCTGGAAAACTATTACCAGGAAGCTGGCCGTGCAGGGAGAGATGGAAAAATTTCGTATGCGGTACTCTTATTTGATGAAAGAGATTTACATGAACTGGAAGAACTATCTGCACTTCGTTTTCCTTCCCTGGATGAAATCAGAAATATTTACCAGGCTGTTGCCAACTATCTTCAAATACCTACCGGAACCGGTGAAGGAGAATATTATGATTTCGACATTACCGATTTTTTAAGAAAATTCAAACTCCCGGGTCATACAACGCTGTATTCCCTCAAAGCATTGGAACAGGAGGGGTGGCTCGCATTTAATGAACAGGTCTTTTTGTCCGCTTCTGCCATGTTTACCACCAATAAAAACTATTTATACGAATTTGAAATAACCCATCCGCAATTAGAAGCTGTTATTAAAACATTACTCAGGGCATATGAAGGAATATTTGATCACCCTTCTTTCATTTCTGAACGAATGATGGCTGGACTATTGAAGAAAGATGCTGAGGAAGTGAAAAAACAATTAATGGACCTGCACCAGTTTGGCATTATTGAATACAACCCGCAAAAAGATACACCGCAGCTCTACTTGCTTCGCCACCGTATCAAAGCTGAAGATGTTTCTATTAATATGGTAGCCTATAATAAAAGGAAAGAACAATTTCAACGCAGAATGAAACAAATGGTAAATTATGTAAAGGAGGCAGGCGAATGCCGTAGCCGTATCATTGGCACCTATTTTGGCGATTCAACAATAAAAACCTGTGGTATCTGTGATAACTGTCTCCGGCAAAAAGCAGCCCGCCTGACAAAAGAAGAATTTGAAACACTTCATCTCCGTATTATCAATATGGTAAAGAACGGATCATTACACACCAAAGACCTGCTGCTGAAACTCAATGGTATTAAAAAAGAAAAAGCCTGGAAAGTGATTGAATTTCTCCAGGCTGAAAACAAGATTGAAATGGATGCGGGTGGTTGGGTCAGGTTAAAATAAGTTTATTTAATAGCCACTGCTGCACTGGATGGCCCTGTCAATGGTAATAATGATGTGCTCTTAAATCCAATAAAAATGGCCCATCTTGTAAAATCATTAAAGGTATAATCAAACCCACTCCCTGTTTCAATCAGCATATTCAGGCTCATCATAA
Organism: Chitinophagaceae bacterium; assembly: GCA_046596865.1. Taxonomy (GTDB): domain Bacteria; phylum Bacteroidota; class Bacteroidia; order Chitinophagales; family Chitinophagaceae; genus JJ008. Next base: position 547 of record JBKJLR010000203.1, on the reverse strand, counting down.
GTCCAAATGAATTTTGCCTTCTATCATCATCAATTATATTTTCAATGGCTACAAATGCGCCACCTGCAGGCAGGGCATCATAGGCTTTTTTCATCAGCACAAGTTTCTTCTCTTCGTCCCAGTCGTGGAGAATATTACCCATTACCACTACATCAGCCGGAGGCAACGCATCCGAAAAAAAGTCACCGTCATACGTTGTAACTTTTTCTCCCAAAGCGAATTGATTGATATTCTCATTAGCAACAACGTTGACCATGGGAAGATCATAACTTTGACATTGCATATGTGGCTGGTGTTTTACCACCATAAGAGAAAGCATCGCTCCTGATCCCCCGGCATCGGTTAATGTCTTATAATTACTGAAGTCAAACTTTTGAGCAAACATGATGAAATTTCCCATTTGTATTCCTCTCATAGCATGTACAAACTCTTTTAGTCTTTCCGGCGATTCGTATAATGTTGAAAACATATTATTGCTGCCCGATTTTCCCTCATTTTGTGGCTGACCCGTTGCCAATCCAGATTCCAGATCTCCCCAGAACGGATA
>JBKJLR010000002.1:0-2546 GCA_046596865.1 Chitinophagaceae bacterium | reverse complement strand
CCAACGCCGTGAAGGACCAGTTCGGTCGGTTGTTGGTAGGTGCAGGTGTTGGCATCACCAAAGATTTATTAGATAGAGTTGCGGCCTTACAAACTGTCGACGCTGATGTGATTGCTCTGGACAGTGCACATGGCCACAGCAAAGGAGTTATAGCTGCGGTTAAAGAGGTAAAAAAGAATTTTAAAAACATAAATGTCATTGCCGGTAACGTGGGAACCGCCGCCGGTGCAAAAGCTTTAGCGGATGCAGGGGCTGATGCTATTAAAGTTGGCATCGGGCCGGGTTCTATTTGTACTACCAGGATTGTTGCTGGAGCTGGTGTACCTCAACTGACTGCCATTATGGAAGCCGCTTCTGTATTAAAAGGAAAAAATATTCCTGTCATAGCTGATGGTGGTATCCGCTACACTGGCGATATGGTAAAAGCATTAGCCGCCGGTGCTAATTGTGTGATGATGGGAAGCATTTTTGCCGGCACCGAAGAAAGCCCGGGCGAAACAATTATCTATGAAGGAAGAAAATTTAAAGAATACCGTGGTATGGGTTCACTCGGCGCCATGGCCACGGGCAGCAGCGACCGCTATTTCCAGGATGTGGAAGATGAGGTAAAGAAATTTGTACCTGAAGGTATTGAAGGCCGTGTGGCGTATAAAGGTTTATTGAAAGAAGTTGTATATCAGTACACCGGTGGCTTACGGGCTGGCATGGGTTATTGCGGTGCCTCTTCTATTGAAGAATTACAAAAAGCAGTTTTCGTAAAAATGACCAATGCTGGTATGAGAGAAAGCCATGCACATGATATTGAGATAACGAAAGAGGCGCCAAATTATAGCAGGAGGTAAAAAACCCCTGTCCCCCTAAAGGGGAGACTTAGATCATGATCTTTTTCTTTTAGCGATGCCTCTTAAAGCTGCTTGCCGCTAGGCAGAGGGTTTGTAGCCACCTTCATTACTACTATCATCGTCCCTTGTGTCACTCACTTCATCGTCCGGTAATTCTACTGGGCATTTTTCAATTCACTTTACAAATAAGCAGAATTATTCAAACTGAATGACCCTGCCAAACTCACAACACAAAACTATTAACTCTTAACTTCTTTCCTATTCTTCCACCACTTCAAAAACTATCACTTGTTTATGATATGCCTTTACTATTTGGCCGGCTTCGATTGCTGGTTTCCATTTGGGTGCTTTCTTTAATACTCTCATAGCTTCTTCTTCTACGCCATAACCATGGTTTGTAAGGGCTTTAATATCGCTGACATTTCCTTCGTTATCTACTACAAACTGAACAACCACACTGTACCGCCCGGGGCTGGCACCATGGTTGACCGGAGTTTCAGCATTTAAATTTCTTTCAAGAAAACTTTTCCAGTTACCAATAAATTTTGCAGGAACATCAACTGTTGTTCTTATTACTTCCGCCTCTTTTTCTTTTTTGGGCTGTATTATTCCTGTAGAATCACCAGTTGCTTCTGGAGGCGGGTCAGTAAAATGATTATCGGGTTTGCCATGTCTGGTTGTCACGTCAATAATGGCACTATCTAAATCATCTGTAGCAGGTGGAGGAACAATATTTTTTTTGTTAACGATAACAACCTGTGTAAACTTTTGCGTTCGGGGTTGTTCCACCACTGGCTTTTTCTTTTCTGGTAATTTTTCAGGTGGCTTCTCTTTTTTTATGTTTGCAAGTTCTATATCCGGAATTATCTTATACCTGATCTCTTTCTTCTTAGACGAATTAGCCATAGTAACACCAGCTAACACTAATGCTGCTATTGCGATAGTAAAAGATAAAGCTGCTTTAGTTCTTTGTGGATCATTTTTTCGAAGTTCATAAGCTCCGTACTCTTTGTTACGTCCGTCAAAGATGACGTCAATCAGCGATGCTGATAAAATTTTGTTGGGTTCCATGGTTTATACTTTTCATTAAGACCGAAAAGCATAATGATTCCATAAAAAATTTTCAAAGAATAGTTGAATTGAAATTTCAGGTGACACAAAAACTTATTCGTCTTTCTCATTAAAAAGCCGTTGCCTGAATTTTTGATAAAAGAAAGAAAGTAGCAGCATTAATATACCGATAGAGATATAGGGAATCATTTTTTGTTCAATTGTAAAATTGTTTCTGTCCTTAATCTGTTAAGTTTTAGAAATAAACATTCATTTAATTAACTAGCAGGGAGTTGCTGACATGAACAACAAGCTTTATTTTTACAAAAATCAATTTGCTTGAAAGGTTTCACCAATTTTTACATATCTCTCGGTGGCGGATTGCTGTTGTGGGCGGCATGGCCAGTGTCATCGCTCACCTTTCTGATTTTTGTTGCCTGGGTGCCGTTGCTTTGGCTGGAATCAACCATTGAAAGCCGAAAAAATTTCTTTGTTTATACTTACATTACTATGTTAGTGTGGAATATAGCTACCACCTGGTGGATATGGAATGCATCCCCACCCGGAGCAGTTGGTGCATTTCTCGCCAACAGTTTAATAATGTGTCTGCCGTGGCTCGGATTTAAGATTGCAAAAAAATGGTTGGGTGAAAGA
>JBKJLR010000379.1:0-2944 GCA_046596865.1 Chitinophagaceae bacterium | reverse complement strand
GTGGCGTTTAGCCCCGATGGAAAATATGTTGCCAGTACTTGCAACGATGGAAGCGTAAAAATCTGGGATACTAAATTAGGATTCGAAGTTTTTACTTTTTATAACTATGAAACATACGGATATGATGTTGCCTTTAGTTATGATGGAAAATATTTATTAGGCACAGGAAATAGATTAAATATAATCTGGAACGTAGGTACAGGAAAACCTATAGCCTCGATTGAAACTGGCTATAGTGGAGACTATGATGATGGTGCTGTATTAAGCAAGGGAATTTTTTCTTTTAATAATAAGTATTGCTACGGCAGCCGTGAGGATTTAAGCATTATGCGATGGGATGTAGAGGAGATGCTTAATCCTGCAAAATATACTTACAAAAATGACTGGATCCCCTATTCTGAAGATTCATTGTTAGAGTTGAGCCCACCCTCTTCAGCCATTTTTTTTAAAGGACACACCTCAACAATTACAGGTCTGGCAATTACTAAAGACAATAAATATCTTGTTTCTTCAAGCGACGACAGCACTATCATTATCTGGAATGCACAAACTGGGGAAAAAATAAGAACCATAAAAAATATTTTTCCTGTAGAAAATATTGCACTAACACCAGATGGGACCAAAATAATTTCCTGTGATGATGACATGTCTGACAAAGAAGGGCTCCGCATTTGGGATCTAATTACGGGAAAACAAGTATTTTACAAGCCTACAAAATTTGACCAAATACGATGTTTGGCGGTGAGTCCTGATGGAAAATACCTTGCCTGTGGCAAACTCAGAGATTCCATTGACATATTTTCATTAGCATCATACAAATTAATCAAAACACTGGGAGGCCATACAAGTTGGATCAATAGTGTTGCATTTAGTAATGACAGCCGCAGACTGGTTAGCGGTAGTAATGACAATAACATAACAATTTGGGATGTAACTACTGGAAAAGCAGTAAAGGAGTTTCGAAAAACAATTGCCAATATTGACGGCCTTACTTATGAAAATCAGCACAAGCTAATTACCACCTCTTCGCATACACTTCAAAAGCAAACAACAGTTACCTGGGAACTCAATAATGGCATTGGCATTAAAAATATTTTTATAACAAAGCCCCAGATAAGAAGTGATACTTTTTTAAGTATGGACTCTGCAGGAAAGCAATTGCTGATAACAGATGACTCCTTGCTGATAATTTTTGATCCGGTTTCAGGAAAAAAAATACAACACACTAATCTACCATTTTGGGGATCTTCATTAATGTCTCCCAGCGGAGAATATGTTTTTTTTCAAAACCGAAAAAACGATTCCTTTTATGTCTTAAAAAAAGGTAGAAATAGCCCGGAGTTGTTTGCACCACATCCTGATACTGATAGTAATAATTATTCCAGGAGTGTTGATGCCATTGATTTCAGCTCAGATGGAAAGCTGGTGGCTGCGGGAGGTTCAGGCCCGGATGTATTTATATGGAATACGGAAACAAAAGAATATTTAAGAAATCTCAATTACCTGGATGCAGACAGCACCGAAAGAAAAAATGGCACTTATCGTGAAGATGAAATGTTTGCACTTTCTAATTCCAAAATATATACACTTAAGTTTAGCCCGGATGGAAAGTTTTTAGCAGCGGGAGTTCATTTTCCCGATCCCGTTGCATATGGGGGTTTAGTAATTGTGTGGGATGTTGCAACAGGCAAAATGCTTCACTGGAAAATAGCACATATATATCCTGTTCAGACAATTAATTGGTCACCGGATGGAAAATATATCATAACGGGTGGCAATGATAAATTTGTTCATGTTTGGAAATATGAAGATTTAAAAAATGACAACCGCCAACCTGTTAATTCCTATAAGCATGATTTTACTTCCATCCATGCCTCTTTTACCAATGATAATAAATGGATCATAAGTGCTGGTATTGATGGTAAAATTATAATTAAAGATGCTGCTGACTATACAACTATTGCTACACTGATTGGCCTGGATGCAAGTGATTATGTTGCGATTACAAAAGACCAATACTATGCCGCATCTAAAAAAGGAACCAGGTATATAGCCTTCAGACAGGGCAATAAAGTTTTTCCGGCAGAGCAGTTTGATTTAAAATTTAATCGTCCCGATAAAGTAATGGAAGCATTGGGCTCTTCTGACACTGCACTAATCAGGTCATATAAAAATGCTTACAATAAAAGGGTAAAGAAACTGGGAATGGATACTGCTTCTTTCCGGGAAGGATTTGCGGTTCCCGTTGCTTCCATTATCAATAGCGATACCACTAATTACACACAAACTAATTCGGAAATAAATTTACGCATCAAAGCATCTGACAGTGTATGGAATCTAGATCGCTTTAATATATGGGTGAATGAAGTGCCAATGTTTGGACAACGTGGCCTTAGGTTTCTATCCCAAAACAAAAATAAAATTGACACTACTGTAAGAATAAAACTAACACAGGGAGAAAACAGGATTGAAACATCGGTTATTAATACAAACGGCGCAGAAAGTTACCGGGAACCATTGGTAGTGAACTACACTCCAGCCAAATCTGTAAAAGAAAAAGCTGTTTTCATCGGAATTGGTATAGATAAATTTGCGCAAAGCGAACATAATCTTCAATACAGTGCCAAAGACATCCGGGATTTAGCGGTGAAATTGAAAGAAAAGTATGGTGCTGCTATTATCATTGATACTTTATTCAATGAAAATGTAACAGTCAGCAATGTAAAAGCCCTAAAACAAAAATTACAACAGACAAGTGAGAATGACAAAGTGATAATAGTCATAATCCTTACTCAGCATACCATGCCCGGAATAAGCAATGATTACTTTATCATTTTCAGTTGTTAGCTGTAATTTTTCTTTTAGGGCTTTTACATTGCTGACTGTAACATTTTCATTGAACAAGGTATCAATGATAATATCATTTCCATACTTTTCTTTTAGC
>JBKJLR010000226.1:0-5495 GCA_046596865.1 Chitinophagaceae bacterium | reverse complement strand
CCATCCAATGTGCTGATGGCGGATGAATTTGCCAAACATATTGATGGATTTTCTATTGGATCAAATGATCTTACTCAATTAACATTGGGCCTCGACAGGGATTCATCCCTTGTGGCTCATTTATATGATGAACGAAATATAGCAGTAAAGCGGATGATTTCTATGCTGATGGAATCTGCCAAAAAGAATAATGTCAAAGTAGGAATTTGCGGCCAGGGTCCTTCTGACTTCCCGGATTTTGCTCAATTTCTTGTTGAACTCGGCATTGACAGTATTTCTGTAACACCGGATTCTGTTTTTAAAACTATAAAAGCAATCAGTGAAGTAGAAAAGTTAGTGAAAAAGTAGAATGGTTCTTAATTGATTTTAAGTTACACTCCAAATTGCATCAAGTGATGATCCAAATGTTTCCATGTCCCTTTACTCCATTCGTCTTTTGTAAGTTTACCGAATAAGGGATGGGGTTCATCAGACATCGTTGTTTCAGAAAAATTATTGATCATCTGAATTAAATTTTGTTTTTCTTTTTCAAACTCTTTCGGAACGATCATTTTAAATGACTTGTCGGTAGGCAGGTTTTGTTTAAACGGTTGGTCATTAAACACTTTCTTTTTTATTAAACGGCCAATAATTTGCAGCAGGAAATTCCCTTTTAGTTTATGTTTTCCCACGGCAACTCCCAGTGGCATCTGGCAATGGGCCAGCATTTGGGACACATCCATTTTACCCCATTGTCGTTGTGTTTGTGAAGTCAGTTGATTAATGCGGTTAATGATTTCCTGTTTTACGGCAGAATCAAATAAATTTTTTACTTCCATATTTATTTTGAAGCTATAATGTTTATTTTTTCTTTAATGTTCTAACTCCCTACTCCATTTGTGCAGAAGGGTTGGGGATGAGGTTATCCATACAATTCCTGGTGAATTGCTTTCCTGTCATATCCCAGCTCCTGGATCCGCTTCTTGGCTTCATCAATCATCGCTTTCCAACCGCAGAGAAAAAAGCTGGCCGGTTGCTTATTTGCACAAAGTTCTTCGTAGAGAGCATGTACATACCCTTTTTTCCCATCCCAATCTTCTCTTGATAAGGTAGGAAGGAAATGAAAATTCGGTAATTCAGTCTCCAATTTTTTTAATTCATCATAGTACAACAGGTCTTTTTGTGTGCGGCAACCAAACAACATGTAAATGTTTTCATGGACGGTATTATGCAGTTTTAAATACTGCGTCATGCTTCGAAAAGGAGCAATGCCAGTGCCGGTGCTGATAAGAAATAGGTCTTTGGTAAGGTTTTCGTCGTGTAAAATGAATACACCCTGCGGACCCCGGAGTGTAAACTCACTTCCAACTATTATATTTTTAAATATCCAGGGAGTGCCAACCCCATCTTCCAGTAAAACAATCAATAATTCAAAAACATTCGTACCGTCGGGCCAACTGGCAATAGAATAGCTCCGCCATCTTTTATTTGGCTTTTCATGAATAGGCAGATCCAGAGTTACAAATTGACCGGGTATAAAATCAAAAGCAGAGAGTTCGGAAACTTCAATCCAATAACGCCGGGTATTATAAGTTTCATTTTCGATCCGGATTACTTTTCCGGTTCGCCAGGGTTGAACAGCCATACAAGTTTATAATTTCTGATTTATGAATATCTGCCCGATACTTAAGCCTAGGCAGGTTTGCAATGAAATCAGCGTTAATATACGAAGAGCAACGGAATATTAAGAAATGAATCTCTACTTGCGCCTTACCGCCAATGCTATTTTTCTGTTTGCTGATGAAATTAGATGTAGTTAAACACCAGCTACAGGTAGCAAGGGTTTTATTTTTTTTACAGATATGAAATATTTTTTGCCCTTGTACAGATAGCTGACAATAAGTGCCGATTTACTGAGCGTCCTCCTGAACCAGGATGATTGGATAGTTTTAGTTCCGGGATCTCCAATGGGTGCCAGAGACATTACACAAAGCCTGGTTGCCGGCACCAGTATTTCTTTTACAGGATTATCAGGTATATTATAGTTTATCATAACTACCGGGATGGAATCAACCCTTTCTGCTTGAACCTTGTAGTATTTGCCGTTGATCCATACTTCCAAAAAACTCAACTTAGCCGAAGGTGGATAAGCCGCAAAAATGTAATAATTGATAGTCTGTTGCTTTTTTTGGACGATTGGATTGCCGTTCTCATCCGGCACATCTTTTGGGATCATCCCGGGACTGGTTTCCTGGGAATAAGCATACATCTTAATAGATGGTTGAGCTGATGATGTACAGGCTATTAACGGGAAAATAAGAAACAATAACTTTTTCATAGACTGTTTATTATAAGATGAATTTTCCAGGAGATTGACATAAAAAATTACTTAAAAAGCAAACGAAGATTTTCAAATTTACGTTAATTTAACAGTCTTCTTTTTAGCGATAATAAAATTACCTACTATGCAGCTACGATACCGGCTTCTCATCATATCAGCCATTATATTTTGGAGTTGCACCGATCGTCAAAAAATTCAAAGTAAGTCTCCCTTTGCAGAAATGGATGGCATGGAAGAAGTGATGAGGCAGGAGTTTCTTATGACCCGGGATCCACGGTTAAATATAATACCCAATGAACGTTTGGTAAGTGCCCGTGCTTATATGGAAGGTGTGATCAGTACGAATAATACTGCCAGAATTACTGCATTGGGCTGGCAGGAAAGGGGCCCTAGTAATGTGGCTGGAAGAACCCGGACGATGATGATTGATAAAAGAGATGTAACAGGAAATACTGTATTTGCAGGTTCGGTCTCCGGGGGTCTTTTTAAAACAACAAATTTTATTTCCGGTTCCCCTATTGTTTGGACAGTGGTAAATGATTTTTTACCAAACCTGGCTATTACTAACCTGGTGCAGGATAATACAACACTCACCACCATGTATGCGACTACCGGAGAAGGTTGGTTTAATGTTGATGCAGTAAGGGGAGCCGGTATTTATAAGAGTGTGGACGGAGGTGTTACCTGGAATCAACTGGCATCAACCGTGGACTTTGAGTTTGCACAGGATTTTGTTATTGATATTAGTGGTAATTTATATGTTACGTTACGCAATCAATTATCAGCTAATCGTGGTGTGATGAGATCAATAAACGGAGGAATCTCATGGGTGCAGGTGTTGGGAATTCCTCTTCCTGGATTTAATACCGGTCGTGCCGCGGATCTTGAGCTTGCTTCCAATGGTGATATGTATGCAACATTAGGAATCTTTTCAAGAGGTACTATTTGGAAATCTTCTTTTGCCATACATGCGGCAAACACCGGTGCGGTGGGGACTTGGGTAGAAGTTACCCCTCCTTGGGTAATGATCCGGCAGCGGCTTGAAATGGCTGTAGCTAATTCCAACCCACAACGGTTATATGTGTTTGGGCAAGATAGCGCCTCAAGTCAGGTCATCGGATTATGGAGATCGTTCAATGGCGGGGCTTCCTGGGATTCAGTCGGCTCACCCGCCGCATTGAATAATGGAGCTGCCTCCCAGACATGGTATAATCTTATAATGGCCGTTGATCCAAATAATCCGGATGTTCTGGTGGGTGCAGGATTCAATATTGCAAAATCAATAAATGCAGGGAATAGCTGGACAACTATCTCCAGCGGGCAGGTGCATGTTGATCACCATTTTTTATTATATAATGGCATCACTAAACTGCTTAATGGGAACGATGGCGGCATTGCTTATTCAGATAACATTGATGCGGCTACACCAACTTTTATAATTAAAAATAACGGCTTTAATGTTACGCAATATTATGCCTGCGATTATCATCCAACTACTTCTAATTATTTTTTAGCTGGTGCCCAGGATAACGGCACACAAAAATTTACAGCACCCGGTATTAATGTAACAACTACAGTAACCGGAGGCGATGGTGGTTTTTGTCATATTGATCAGACGGATGGCCAGGTCCAGATCACCGCTTTTACAAATAATAATTATAACCGCTCTTTAAATGGGGGTACCAGTTTTTCTTCCCTGGGATCTGGTATCAATAATAACCGGGGCCGGTTTATAAACCCTACTGATTATGCCGACAATACAAATGTTATGTACTGTGGTGATGATGCCGGTCAATATTACGTTATAACAGGATTGGATGCCACCCCGGCAGCTTTTATAGCCCCGGTACCTGCAATGGGAAGCAGGGAACTCACTGCAGTAAAGGTGGATCCTTTTACTCCCAACACTATCTTCATTGGTGCCTCTTTTGGGGGCGGCCTTCCCCAGGTATTAAAAATTTCAAATGCAAATACAACTACCCCAACCGTAATCAGTGTAGCAACCCTCGGAACAGTAAACAATGCCGCAGTCTCATCCGTGGATGTAGATCCATCAAACAGTAGTCATATTCTTGCCACACTTTCCAATTATGGTGTTACCAGTGTTTGGGAAAGTATCGATGGTGGTACAAGTTTTTTATCGATTGAAGGTAATTTACCTGATATGCCAATTCGTTGGGGATTATTCGCTCCGGCGAATGCTCAATTAAATGGAAGCGCCGGGGGAAACGGTGGAATACTTTTGGGTACAGAATTGGGTGTATGGACTGCTTCGCAACTTAATGGTACCACCACACAATGGATACCGAATAATAGTGGGTTGGCTAATGTAAGTACCTATATGCTGAAATACAGACCGTCCGATAACCTGGTAGCCGCTGCTACTCATGGAAGAGGTTTGTTTACGACGATATTGCCAACCATCGTTACCGGAGTTCCTGTCAACACCATCACGAAAGATTTTATCAAATATATTTCTGTAGCAAATAATCAGCTCCAAGTCGTTGTGGGCACATTATTAACCCGGACAATTACATTGCAGGTAATAGATATGAATGGTCGATTGGTGTATAAGAGTAATAAGAGTTACCAGAATTCAGTAATTGATATGAGTAGATTGCAAAGCGGGAGTTATATAATAAAAATTACGGGGAACAATAAAGAAGAATTTGTTAAGCAATTTATCAAATAATAATTCCCTTTTGTATTAGCAGATTGTTATGCATTTATTTTATCGCAAGGATCGGTTATCTTTACAATTCTCATGGGTGTAAAAGATTTGCTGCATCAGTACCAGGATACCCCCCGCCTTTTTCAATTGGCGGACAGACTTTCATTTGCCCTACCGCAAAAAATCTATTGTAAAAATTTACAGGGAAGCTCCTCTCAGTTTGTAGTAGCGGCTGCTTTTCTCCATCCATCCTGCTCGCAACTCAATCACCTGGTTATTCTTAACGATGCAGAAGAGGCTGCTTATTTTCATAACACATTGGAGAATCTTACCGGAGCGTTGGATGTTTTTTATTTCCCTTCGTCTTTTAAAAATAGAAAAAATTATCAACTCCTGAATTCTTCTCATGTTATGTTAAGAACAGAGGCATTGACAAAGATTGCTGCCGGGGGAAATAAAAAAGTATTGGTTTCTTACCCCGAAGCCTTGTTTGAAAAAGTAGTA
>JBKJLR010000044.1:0-4650 GCA_046596865.1 Chitinophagaceae bacterium | reverse complement strand
ATTCAATACCAGCAAATAGTGTATGATAACCAGAGATCATTACTGAATCTTTCCCTGATCAATGCTTATAAAGACTATGAGCAGCAGAAAAAAGCATTAGCACTGGAGGAAGAGAGTATTTTGTTAGCTAAAGAGAATGTAAATATTCTTTTCCAGGTTTACCGGCTAAACTCCACTACACTGATTCAATTAAAAGAAGCAGAAAAAAGCCTGGGAGATGCGTACAACAGACTCATCGCTGCACGGTACAGTACGAAGCTGGCGGAAACGGAATTGTTGCGTCTCAAAGGAGATTTAATAAAATAGTTCGTAGTCAGTAGTTTATAGTTTGTAGTTATTTTTGCCAGAAAAACTACAGATGGCTACTATTCAAAAGTTTGAGGAAATGGAAGTATGGAAGAAAGCAAGAATACTTAGTGACAAAGTTTATCCGCTAACTTTTAAGGAACCAATTGCAAGTGATTTTCGGATAAAAGATCAGATGAGAGGAAGCGTAGGTTCCATTATGGATAATATTGCAGAGGGTTTTGAAAGAGGAAGCAAACTGGAATTTATTAATGCCTTAACGACATCAAAGGGAGAAACTGGCGAACTCAAATCGCAACTCTACAGATGCTTAGATAATAAGTATATTTCTCAAATACTTTTTGACGAACTTTATGCTTTAGCTGATGAGATAACCAAGATGTTAACAGGCTTCATCAATTATCTCAATAAATCAAAGATTAAAGGTCAAAAATTTAAAAATCACTGAAAGGATGCCCGAATTACAAACTACTAACCACAAACTAGAAACTCCAGTCGTTGGCATCATCATGGGCAGCGATAGTGACTTGAATGTTATGCAGGCCGCTTCAGACATACTCAAACAATTTAATATTCCGCATGAAGTAACAGTAGTGTCTGCACATCGTACTCCACACCGCATGATAGAATACGCCACCACAGCAAAAAAAAGAGGGTTGAAAGTAATTATTGCTGGTGCCGGTGGTGCCGCACATTTGCCGGGAATGGTAGCATCAGTAACAGTATTGCCAGTTATTGGTGTCCCAATCAAATCTTCCAACTCCATTGATGGTTGGGATTCGGTGCTTTCTATATTGCAAATGCCAAATGGAGTACCAGTGGGTACCGTTGCTTTAAATGCTTCCAAAAATGCCGGTATTCTTGCGGCTGAAATACTTGGTACGTCTGATGAATCTATTTCTATAAAAATTGCTGAATATAAAAATTCACTGAATACAGAAGTGATCGAGAAGGTTGAGAAGATGAAGAAAGATGGCTATGAGAATAAGTTCGATTAATGTTTTTTATCTTTAGTAAATGAAAAAGTATGAAGTAATTGTAGAGGATGAAAAAGCAGCAGAGCTTGCTGAGTTATTAAAAAAACTTCCTTATGTAAAACACTTTAAAGAAAGTGATACAATTGACTCATATACTCTTGCCTCAGAGAATTCGTTGAAGGAGGATTGGTTAGTAGAAGAAGATGATGAACTTCAAAAACTCTATGGAAAATGAATTACAGCCGTGGAGAAATCGTTTGGGTAAAATTTCCATTTAGTGACTCTTCCACAACTAAACTAAGACCGGCCCTTATTATTTCAAACAGCGATGTTAACAGTACCGGGGATTATTTATTAATGCAAATTACATCCCGTTTAAAGCAGGATGGTTTATCACAGTTAATTAAAGATGCAGATTATGCCGGCTCCCCATTACTAAAGCTAAGCGAACTAAGGCTTCATAAAGTTTTTATTCTTAATGACACTTTAATTGCAGGCGGCATTACAAATATCTCTCCTGATTTTATGAAAGCTGTCATAAACAGGTTCATGAAACTTATTGAATAAATGACCCCCAGTTATTACCTTTTCTCTCTTATCTTTTTTATCACTTCCTGCGGCAGTAACAATATGCTAAAAGAAATTAAAAAGCTTGACCACTACCCTTCTGCCTCTGGTATAGAATATTTCAACAACCAATTTTATATTATTGGCGACGATGCTAATGACTTACTGGTTCTTGACAGTAACCTTAACCTGGCAGATTCTATTAATCTTTATTCCTTTGAAGAAAAAAGAATTCCAAAAAAGATCAAAGCAGACCTAGAAGGAATCACCGTTACAAAAGATAACAAACTGTTGATAGTTGGTTCCGGTTCCTTATCACCTTATCGTAATACCGTTTGGCTTATTGACCCCCTCACCAAACAAAAAGACAGCATCCGGCTGGATACTTTTTATCAGCGATTGATCACAAACGGCCTTAAGGAAATAAATATTGAAGGAATTTGTGCCATCCCGGGTTCAATAATACTTTCCAACAGGGGAAGCAAAGGCTATCCGAAAAATTATCTTATCTTTTCCAGCGATGATTTCTGGGACGATCAGGTTAATTCTCCCGTTTCATTTGTTCTCGCTGGGTCTAATAACGATACGGCTCTCTTCAATGGCATTTCTGGTTTAGCGTATGCTAAAAAAAGCGATAGACTGATAGTAACAGTTTCGACGGAAGATACCCGCAACAGCATGGATGATGGCACCATTGGTAAAAGCTATTTATGGATAATAAAAAATATTTCTTCCAAAAAAAAATGGAAGGCTGTCAACCCCGACCAGGTAATAGAACTTGAAGCAATTGACCAGCGTTTCAAAGGACAGAAAATTGAATCCGTGTGTGTAATAAAGGAAACAAAGAATTTTCTTCACCTCCTGCTGGCAGCAGACAATGATGACGGCAGCAGCAGTATTTTTAAACTAATTGCTGAAAAGAAGTAATTTTAGGGATAGTAAGATTATTAAGAGTGCTGACCGTTAACTTTACTTACCAATCTACACTTATGAGATACTTGCTAAGCCTGGCCATTCTGCCACTTTTATTAGCTAATGGGTTTACAGCTTACGGGCAATCACCACTAAAATTACGAGATGCCTCCATCCAGGGCCCCCAGACATTTGCTGTCATACTTGGTGTATCCAAAAATAAATATATACGGCCGCTGACCTATGCTGATAAAGATGCTGAAATGTTCAGAGACTATTTAAAATCTCCCGGTGGTGGTAGTATAAAAGAGGATAATATTTTTTGTTTGCTGAACGACCAGGCAAATAATTCCAATTTCTGGGGTAAGGGTTTTCAATGGCTGAAAGCAAAAGAACTTCAAAAAGGTGACAGGCTTTTCATTTACCTGGCGGGGCATGGCGATGCTATTGATGAAGACCAGTTTTTCTTTTTAGGTTATGATTGTAATCCTGAAGGAGATAAAAACAATTACCTCGTAGCCGGGGCTATTCAACTATTTAATTTAAAAAAGAAAATAGCGAAAGAAACTTCCAAAGGTGTGGAGGTGTTTTTTATCATGGATGCATGCCGCTCCAATGAATTACCCGGTGGATCAGCAGGGCAAAATTTTCTTAACATTGCTATTTCAGAAAAAAAAGTGGGAGATATAATGATGCTGGCTACCGCTGCCGGCCAGGAATCATTGGAAGATGCTTCCATTGGTAATGGTCATGGATTATTCACTTACTACCTTGTAGATGGGCTTAACGGTGTTGCCGATACGGACGGCAACCCTGACAATAAAATAACTTTCAATGAACTAAAATCTTATGTTGTTAAAAATGTGCCGTCACTGGCATTACAGAGATTTAAGAAAAAGCAAGACCCTTATTTCTGCTGTAATGAATTTAATGAAAATATAGTCGGGCGGGTGGATACTGCTTACCTCCAGAAATGGTTGAAAACAAAAAAACAACAGACCCGTGGCGGAGGTAATTCCTTTGCCGGTTCGATAGACAGACCATTCGGATTTATGACTGCCGACACGGTATTGATTGAAACATACAATCTATTTTACAAAGCAGTCAAAGCGAATAATCTCAACGGCAGATCATCCGCTGAGGAATATTATCAGCAATTGAATAAAAAATATCCGGGCAATCCCTATACATTAGATGCTAAATCCACCTTAGCAGTTGAATATATCAATGTAGCGCAACGAAAAGTGGACCGGTATCTTGGCTGTGGGGATGATGGAAGTGTAAACGAGAAGCAATCGAATTATGAAGCAGCCCTCAACCTGGAAAAAGCTATTAATAGTGTAAGGGAGTACGATGCAGACTTTGCTACCTCTCTCTACAACAGGATGTATTTATTAAAAGCCGGTGGGGATTTTGGAAAAAATGGAAAGAACGGTGATATTTCTGTTGCCTTTCAAAATGCCTATGCAGCACTTGCCATTGATCCCAATGGAGCTTATATACAAAATAAACTGGCGCAACTGCACCTGGCAAATAATAGCAGGGACAGTGCATTATTTTATGCTGGCAAAGCCACTAAGACAGCACCGAATTGGTTATGTGCCTTCACGACACTGGCATTAATACAGAAGACATTGGATAATGATAAAAATAATCCAGGTGACAAAAAAAATAAAACCCGGAACCCGTTAAGAAAGAGCAGTTTTGGCTATACACTTGGCGGGGGCCTTAATCAATCTAATCCGACTTATTCGGGTAATGTAAATTCCGGCTTTACTGGTGTTGCTGCCAACAGTGCCCCAACATTTAATTTTGGCGTCATCTACCAGGTGAATTTGGGAAATACTATCAGTATTCGTCCTGCCGCCACCTTGTCGTTTGAAAATAC
>JBKJLR010000172.1:0-3894 GCA_046596865.1 Chitinophagaceae bacterium | reverse complement strand
CTTAAATTTTGTTGCTATTCTTGTTACAGTAATTGCTTAAACTCCCTGAAACATGGCTTCAGTAAGTTTTGTATCGGAAAGTAATTATAGCTAAAGGAAAAATCATACTGCAATCTGTTAATACCTGCCCTGACTTTGGCTTATTTGCATCCCCTTAAATTTAATTACCCAGCCACCAAAACTTTCAACCGCATTTGCAGCAAATATATTATTCAATTCTTTTTCTAACCATTTGTTGCGTCGCTCTTGTCCTTTCTGTTCACAATTGGGCAATGTATATTATCAATCAACTGCTACTTTTTTACAACTGCTTTTTCTTTCGATTCTTTTTCTGCCTGCTCTCTTTTCTTTTGTTCTTCTGCTATGGGTTTATAAGGCCCGTACTTGTGTAGCTTCTCTGTAAAATTATCGGCATACGGCCCAAAGGGATGGTCAAGCGGTTTCTTTGCTTTATCGGGCCAGTCTTTTGGCACAGCAATATGCGGCCTGGGTTGAGAATTTACAAATGCCGCTACATCCCATGCTTCTTCATCTGTTAGTTGAGGGTTTTGATGCGTGACCCCTTGCGGCATATTATACTTTACATATTTTGCAAAATTACTGATGCGGTATAAACCTGCACCATCATTGTAACTATTTTTACCCCATAGTGCTGGATAAGTATATTCCGTATTGTCGGTATTAAAAACGCCTTCGCCATTTGGCTGATGACAACTTTGACATTTAGCGGTATAAACTAATTTTCCTTTTTCAGGGTCAACGGCACGGTCTAAATAAGCCAGGTCTTTAAAGCCTGAGCCTTCTGCCTTTTTCCCTTTCTCAACATTAGTACCAAGGAATTTTATATAGGCAGCGATAGCCTGCATTTCCTTACCGGTTGTATCCAATGCTTTTCCATTCAGACTTCGTTCAAAACAATCATTAACCCTTTTGTAAACATTTTCTATTGCACCGCTTCTTGCTCTGAATTTTGGATATAGCGATGCTACTGAGCCATAATTATTGGCAAATACAGCCGTACCAGCCTGCAAATGACAGTTTTGGCAATTCATGCCATTACTGATTTTTACAACAGAACCATTCGGGCCAAGATATTTGGAGGTATGAGCAATCAATTCCTTACCATACTCCACCTGTTCTTTTCGTTTTACATCGGTAATGCTGTTAACATCGGGTGCTGTCCAGTAAACTTTTAAATCCTTTTTTGGTTCATCAACTGATGCAGATTTACTTATTGCTTTTTCTTCAGGCTTATCAGCTCGGTTAGTGTAAGAAATAATAAATGGCATTGCAATAAGAGCAATTACCAATACTACAATAACTAATATCAGTTTTCTGATGGTGGAAAGAAGTCCCTGCGATAATTTTTCTGCATCCTGTTCGTATGGCATAAGCAATCCATTAAAAAATTAATGCAGCAAATTTTCTCTGAAATATTCATACACTCACATACCTGCAATGGCACTTAATAAAGTTACTGCAATTCCTGTAGCACCAGTACCAATTTGTTCAAACCGTGGACCCGGACAAGCTACCGTTGTTGCCCAACCAAATCCAAAGGTAGCTACCAGCGAAGGCCATTGTAAAGTTAATAACCCCATGATGGCATGGCCCCTTGTGCATCCACCTGCATACCTTGTAACAAATCCTACCATAAAACCACCGTTACAAAAATGGCAAGTAATTATATGTAAGCTATTGGAGGTTCTTTTTTTATTAACGACTTTCTTCTTACCGAACCATTTCAATATTGACAACTGGCAATCCATTTAAAAAAAATAAAATAAACGGCTAAGATAGCACAGGCACAAAGGCCACCGGACAAAGTCATCATTTATACTTCCACCCCCAAACCTGGTGCTGACATAAATGTCTGGTATCCCTTCCGGGACACTTCAAATTAGAATTTATTAATTTATAAGAATCTCTATCGCAAGGCGATACTGCGCCTATGCATGGGCGACATTTTGTTGCATTACTCAGACATTTTATTCTCCTCTTTCCCACAATTCCATTTTTTTGAAATATAGGTTGAGAATTATCTTAAATTTATCGGTTAGAATAACAAACTCGCTGGCATTTCTTTAGTAAAATTCCCAGCTAATTGAAATTTAATACTTAATTTTCTGACATGACTCAATCCCGCCAGCTCGCCGCCATCATGTTTACCGATATCGTCGGATATACAGCCATGATGGGAAATGATGAACAAAAGGCTTTTGAGCTGCTACGCAAAAACAGGGAGATACAAAAACCGATCATTGAGGAATTTGGTGGTCAATGGATCAAAGAATTGGGCGATGGTGTTATGGCCAGTTTTTCCGCTGCAAGCAACGCCGTTTATGCTGCCATAAAAATTCAGGAAGCCTGCTTCCATTCCAAAGCTTTTGAATTACGTATCGGTATTCACCAGGGTGAAGTGGTATTTGAGAATAGCGATGTTTTTGGCGATGCGGTAAACATAGCTTCCCGTTTACAGGCATTGGCGCCCCCGGCTGGTATTTATGTTTCTGAATCCGTTCACCGGAACATAGCTAATAAAACGGATATCCGCTCCGAATTTTTAAGAATCGAAAACCTTAAAAATGTAAAAGAGCCCATCCAGGTTTACAAAATATTTTCAGCGGGCAATGAAATAAATGAAACAAAGAGCAAACGGCTTATAAACTCGTCTATCATTCCAGACTATGATTACGATGTACATATAAGTTACAGGTATCACGACAACAATTACGACGGATGGGTGACTGAATTTGTGGAAAAACTTAACCAGGAATTAAGCGCCACATTAAAAGACAAGCTGACCATTTTTTTTGACAAAAATTCTGAAGATAAACGGATGGGTTTTGAAAATAAAGACGGATCTACTAGTCCAAAAATAAATTCACTGATCTTTATTCCAATCATTTCCCTCACCTATTGCGATGTCAATTCCCCGGTTTGGAAAAATGAGTTCAGGGTTTTTCAGGAAGAAATAAAAAATGACAGCTTTGGCACTAATATAAAATTACCCAATGGTAATACTACTTCACGGGTAATCCCTGTAAAGATCCATGATATTGATACGGAAGATGTCAAATTACTGGAGTCAACACTTGCTGGTGGCTTACGCTCCATTGACTTTATTTACCGGGAACAGGGAATCAACCGCCCACTGCATCCTACCGATGATGAAAAGCATGACAACCCTCAAAGACCAATGTATCGTAACCAGATAAACAAACTGGCGAATGTTATTAAGGAAATTATTTCAGGGATAAAGCAAAGCCGGCAAATTCGTCCTGTTGAGGAACCTGCTTATCATCCAACAGCCCGTCAAATTGTTCCCAATGTAATTTCAACTTCGTTGTCATCGGCAATAAAAGTTCAGGTGATTGATCGCAAACGGCCGAATATATATCTTGCATGGACATCAAATGATCTCAAAGAAAGTCGTGAAGAAATGGCTATCATCCTTCAGAAAG
This sequence comes from Chitinophagaceae bacterium, assembly GCA_046596865.1. Classification (GTDB taxonomy): domain Bacteria; phylum Bacteroidota; class Bacteroidia; order Chitinophagales; family Chitinophagaceae; genus JJ008. Next base: position 430 of record JBKJLR010000172.1, on the reverse strand, counting down.
CCGGATTTAATGTGCTGCCTTCTGTTGACTGCCCTGCCGATGATGAAACATTCAAAGAAAAAACTGCAGAAGAGATTCAAAAATGTGTCTGCTCACTGCATATGCTGAGCGGTGAATTTGGCAGACGTTTCGAATCAGATGAAGAAGTTTCATTTCCTCAATACCAGTTTGTGGAAGCTAAAAAGAAAATTGATGCGGCTGCTGATTTTAATATTTTTGTATGGCAATTACCGCAGAACAGTATTTCCATAAAACCTGCACAGCAGAATTTTATAAAACATATCCGCAACAATATTACCCGAAACATGATGTTTTCCAACAGCCAGGGGCCTATGCAACTGGTAGATGATATGCGGGTAGTGATGATGAAACAGGATGCTACTGTTTATGATTCCAAAGACACCGATATCTTTTTTATTTTCAATCAGCA
>JBKJLR010000380.1:0-4939 GCA_046596865.1 Chitinophagaceae bacterium | reverse complement strand
TATATGCCGGGTATGGAAGTGCCGGTGAAGATTGATCCCAAAAAGGAAATGAATGTAGCCATTGACTTTACTGGAGGAAGCCAATCCACTGGTGCTTTTACTCAAACCAATGCAAGTGTTTTGAAATCAGAGTTGGACCTGCTTCAAAAAGAGAATGATGGCATAAGCCTCTCAGGACGACCAGCAAGAGCCATTGTAAAAAAATATACATGGCTGGGAGCTAACGTGAATGGCAATAATCCGTATGTAGAATTAGAATTGGAAGTGCTACCGGAAAATACCTCATCTTTCAGTGGTAAAGCCAAAGGAGTAATAGCCGAAGCATCTGTCAGTAAATGCCAACCCGGCCAGGAAATATTTGTAAAGTATGATTTACACGATAACAGTAAAGTGGTGATTGAGCATTTTTGATTTTAGATTCTATACAGCCATGCTCCTGCATCTCCCGCAATTCCTTTATTTTTGCTGCAAAGGGTTAGGGTATGAAGTTGTCGCATTTATCAGAGACATTGATCGGTTCTGAAATTGTAAAACTCGGAGGTGAGATTAAAGAAAAAATCCGCCAGGGTGAACGTATCTATAATTTTACCGTAGGCGATTTTGATCCTTCCATTTTCCCCATTCCAAAAGAACTCGAAGATGCGATTGTAGAAGCTTATCGTAAACATTTCACCAACTATCCTGCGGCCGAAGGAAATCTCGATTTAAGAGAAGCTATTCATTCATTTATTAAAGATGAACAAGGATTGGATTATGGCACTAATGAAATTTTAGTGGCGAGTGGCGGCCGCCCATTAATATATGCAGTCTTTAGGGCCGTTTGTGATAAAGGAGATAAAGTGATTTATGCGGTTCCTTCCTGGAATAATAATCACTACACACATTTTGTAGGGGGCGATCATATTTTAATCGAAGCCAAAGCACAAAATAATTTCATGCCTACGGCAGATGAAATTCTTCCGCATATAAAAGAGGCTACTTTAATTTCACTTTGCTCTCCTCAAAATCCCACGGGTACCACTTTCCGTAAAGAGGTACTGGAAGCCATTTGTGATATGGTGATTGAAGAGAATAAAAGGAGAGGCCAAGGAGAAAAGAAATTATATGTTATGTACGATCAGATGTACTGGCACCTTACGTATGGAAACATCGAGCACCACAATCCGGTTTCACTAAGAAGCGAGATGAGGGAATACACCATTTTTATTGATGCTATCAGCAAAGTATTTGCTGCTACCGGCGTAAGAGTGGGCTGGAGTATGGGGCCGTCTGCGGTTATAAACAAAATGAAAGTAATTCTTACCCATGTCGGCGCATGGGCGCCAATGGCGGAGCAAAAAGCAGTGGCTCATTATCTTTCTAAACGGGAGGATATTAAAATATATTTAACGGGTTTTAAAAAGGGGATTGAAGAACGATTGCAGGGCATTTATAATGGCTTTAGGCAATTAAAAAATGAAGGATTACCGGTAGATGCTATTACCCCCGAAGCAGCTATTTATCTCACAATTAAAATTGATCTCACCGGGAAGAAAACATTGGAGGGAAAATTGCTGACCGATCAAAGTGAAGCAACCGCCTATGTGCTGAATGAGGCTGGATTGGCTGTTGTTCCTTTTTACGCTTTTGGCGCCGAAAGAATTTCACCGTGGTACCGGCTCAGTGTGGGCACTTGTAAAAAAGAGGAAATTCAGGAAATGATTGGAAAATTAAGAGACTGCCTGAAAAAACTATCCTGAAAGTTATTCATGAATAAAAATGGGAACGTCGGTTCCGGTTTTATTATTAATTCTTATTGATCAAAAACCTGAAAGGTCTGAGGGTGAAATGACAGGACTCTTTCAATATTTTTTTCCTGTTTTTAGTAATTCGGTTGCGGTCGACCAGTTCATGTACCATGCAAAATTGTTCAGGCGATTCAGTAGTCACTAAAACTTCATTCAGACATTCCACTTCCTTTTCCATGGTCTTTTCATTTAATAACCCTGGGTTAATAAAGACTAACAAGTTTCGGCTTGAGTTTATCATAATATTTTGGTTTAGTAGCCGCTCATTCCTTTGTGACTGGGGCAGCCGCAATTTTTGCCGCCTTTCCCGGAACCAGAATAATAATTTTTGTTACAAGCAGCCAGGAAAACTATTATTAACAGGGCCACTACTATTTTGTTTATTGTCTTCATGATTTGTCCATTGGACTCCTTGCGGAGAAAGTTCTAAATTAAAACTATTTTACAAACAAATTAGTATGCCGTGAACCAAAAACGGTAAAAAAATTAACATGGACAACCCTTCCGGGGAAAAAATCAGCGGAAAACCCCGCATACTGGTAGCTCCACTGGACTGGGGGCTGGGTCATGCTACCCGCTGCATCCCCATTATCCGGGAATTGCTGGCACAGGGTTGTGAAGTCTGGCTGGCTGGCGAAGGAGTACAAGAACAATTATTGAAACCTGAATTTCCGGAACTACCTTTTTTGGACTTACTGGGTTACAGGATCCGGTATGCAAAAACGCCGCGGGGACTTATATGGAAAATGATTCAACAAGCTCCGCAAATCCGCCGGGCTATTCAGTATGAACAACAGTGGCTGAAAAAAATGGTTGAAGTATATCGGTTTGATGCAATTATTAGTGATAATCGCTATGGCTTATACCATTCCACTATTCCCTGCATCTTTATCACTCACCAACTAACCATAAAAAGTTCGCTTGGAAAATGGACTGAAAAAATATTACAGAAAAGAAATTACAGGTACATCAACAAATTTACCGCCTGCTGGGTGCCTGATATCGAAGGCGAAAATAATATAGCCGGGGAGTTATCGCATCCGCAAATAAAACCAACTGTTCCTGTACATTACATTGGCTTGCTTTCGAGATTTGAGAAAAAGGAATCTTTTGCAAAACCAGGCCCGGATAATGCAGGACTAAAGATTGAAAAGAAAAATCATTTATTAATTATTCTCTCAGGCCCCGAACCACAACGAACCCTTCTCGAAGAGAAAATCATTAACGACATCAGTCAATATAATGATACCGCAACAATTGTTAGAGGATTGCCCGGCGTTTCCTCATTAATCCCTTCCACCAATATGATCATATTTTACAATCATCTTCCTACCGCAGCATTTCACACAGCTATACAGGAAGCAGAATATGTCATCAGCCGTAGCGGCTATAGCACCATAATGGATATAATAGCTTTACAAAAGAAAAGTATTCTTATTCCTACACCTGGACAGACAGAGCAGGAATATCTCGGCAGGTATTTAATGGAAAAGGGTATAGCTATTTGCTTATCACAAAAAGATTTTTCGCTAAACAAAGTATTGGCTATTTCCGCTGATTATAGCTACAAGATTCCGTCAGTTGGTGATTACTCAGCACTGGCAAAAACAATTCATGCCTTCTTACATCATTCTTCCAGGCCTGCTTTGGGATAATCAAAAAATAAAAATTCTTTTTTAGCATCTTTAAACTCAGACCATTTATTACATTCCGCTTTTACTGCAAAGACTCCACAGGTTGGAATGTTATCGATCCTTGTAGTGGTAAGCAGGTTGGCAAAATCTGTAATGCCGGGGTTGTGAGAAAAGAGGGCGATACTATCAAATTTTTTCCCCGCATTCCCGACCACATCATAAAATACATTTTCACCGGCACCGTATAATTCGTCTATGAAAATGATATCATTTTTATGCTTTTTATAGGCTAAAGCAAAAATCGTCGCAGTTTTCTTTGCCCGTTTGGCGGGACTGGCAATAAATGCATCAATCTTTATTTTTTTCTCCAGCAACCGGCCGGCCATTACCGGAGCATCTTTTTTTCCCCGTTCATTTAATGGCCTGTCAAAATCATCAAGCCCGGCATTGCCCCAATCGCTTTTGGCATGGCGAACAAGAATTAATGTTTTACCCCCGACTCGGCCGACATCCGGAGAGTTACTATCGTTTGATTTAGTCATTACTTTTATTTGTAAGAATTATTAATCAAAATAAAGTTAGGAATCTTATATTGAAATGTTGCTAAAGTCCCCCTTTAGGGGATAGGGATTTAATACCCCCGCACATTTTTCCCTTCCATGTAATTTATAAAAGCCTTGTTGACAACTTTGTTTCCACCAGGAGTTGGATAGTTACCCGTAAAGTACCAGTCGCCAAGATTGTTAGGACAGGCCTTGTGGAGATCTTCGATGCGCTGAAAAATAACATCCACTGGTATATTAAACCCCGCAGGAGTTATCAATTGTGCAACTTTAGCAGAAATTTCTTCTGGAGTAAATTGTTTGTATAACTGTTTGACAACATTCTCCGTGTGCAATTGGTTATTGCGTTGCAGGTCTTTGCATTTTTCAAGTAATTCTTTCAGGCAATTTTCTTTCCCCCTTTCTTTCATCAACTCCACGGCTGCATTAAAAGCGATAAAGTCACCCATCTTGCTCATGTCAATACCATAACAATCGGGGTAACGGATTTGCGGCGAAGAAGAAACCACTACAATTCTTTTAGGCTTCAGCCTTCCCAGCATGCGGATAATACTTTCTTTCAATGTAGTTCCTCTAACGATGGAATCGTCAATTACTACCAGTGTATCCAAACCGGGGCGCACAGTTCCATAGGTAATATCATAGACGTGTTGCACCATTTCATTGCGGCCTGTGTCCTCCGTAATAAAAGTCCTCATCTTTACATCCTTAATGGCAATTTTCTCTATTCGTATACGGCGGTTCACCATTTCACCAAGTTTCTCTTCATCGAAATCTTTACCCCAACTAAGTATTCGTTCTACTTTTACTTTATTCAGATATGCTTCCATGCCTTTTACCATGCCCAGGAAAGCTGTTTCGGCAGTGTTGGGTATAAAAGAAAATATGGTATTTCTCAGATCATGTTGGATGGCAGTCAGCACCGGCTCACTAAGATGATAACCAAGAGCTTTTC
>JBKJLR010000319.1:0-8956 GCA_046596865.1 Chitinophagaceae bacterium | reverse complement strand
TGGGTACACCTACTTATGCGAAAGATCTGGCAGAAGCAATCCTACAAATCATTTTCACTCAAAATTGGCAACCGGGTATTTATCATTACAGTAACAATGGCGTAATCAGTTGGTATGATTTTGCTGAACTTATAAAAGAGTTATCAGGAAGTTCCTGCCAGGTAAATCCTATACCAACATCAGAATATCCCACTCCTGCCACAAGGCCTGCGTATTCGGTTCTGGATAATACAAAAATTCAGCAGGTTTACGGTATCAGGCTGCAGAACTGGCAGGATAGTTTGGGAGAGTGCCTATTAAAATTAAAAAATACTGATCTCTAAAAGATTCTTCTCCATACGGGATATATAATTTTATGTGCCCGGCAGTATCATTATAACTGAGCCAGGATGCATGATTGCACTTACACTCTTCAACCTTCCTGAATATTCCCCATCAATTTGAAAATGCATTCGCCGGATAGTTGTTATTTCTACAGAAGTGCAGGGTATGATCTCAATATTTTTTGGATTGAACAACCCTGGCTTAAATAACATTCTGAGTAATGCACCTAAAGCCAATTTTTTTACAATGATCACCTCAAACAGACCGTCATCGTGTATTCCTTCAGGGTTAATGACCGCTCCCGTACCATACATTCTTGCATTGGCAAGTGCCACCATAAAAGCGGTTCGTCGGACGACAGTATCATTTGTTTTTACAATAACCTGCATTTTTTGTTTATACCATAACGTTTTCAATACTACCAGGCCATATCCCAGCTTGCCCCTTAGTTTTCCTTCATCAAAGTATTTTATAAGCTGTGCATTTAACCCAAGATCACTTAAATGAAGGCAATACTCTTTATCATTTATCTTAATCAGGTCACATCGCTTTACATACCCCGTTTTGATAATATTTAAAGCTTCGATAGCATCTACTGGTATTCCTAACTCCTTTGCCATTCCGTTTGCAGATCCTCCCGGCAAAATACCCAGTGGGATTTCAGTACCTACAAGAATATTCGCCAGCATGGTAATAGTGCCGTCACCTCCTACTGCAATTACCTGTTCAGGTTGTAAGTTTAAAATATGGTCTTTTATTTGTTTTGGATCGAATTTATCTGGCAGGGTATAAATTTCTAATGAATCGCCACTATCTTTAAAAAAATCATTAATCAACTCTTTAAAAGGCTCGGCATTATTTCTTCCCGACCCGGGATTTACTACAAACAGGTATTTTAAAGATTTTTTCTCTTGCATTATTTTAATTTAGTGGCATGGATGAAGAAGCAAGATATATACCACAAGCTATTTCTTTCTCAAATAGAATAAAAGTAAAAATATTCCGGATTTTTCGTTTGCAGTACGGCCCTTCCCTGAAATTATATACTGGCTTTGGAAACGAAACATCCTGTGTAATTTATGGCCATGCCCTCTCTTTATCACCGCTTCCACGAACAACCTACAGGAAGTTTTTCGTTTATAATTCAATTGCTTTACTTAGGTTGTTTATGGTAAGGCCTATGAAGCAGGCAAAAGTAAAATTGTTATGGGAAGATCTGGTCTATGAAACAATTACCGGAAATGACGGGTTTTTCCGATTTGAATGGACACCGGTAAACCCATTAAAAGCAGGTAGCTGCAAAGTGCGGGCAGTACTTATGGCAAAAAATTCTGATACAGTTGTTGCTTCTTCTGCTGAGGGAGATATAATAATCCCTTCGGCAACGTCTTTTGCCTTTATTTCAGATATTGATGATACATTTCTCATTTCGCATTCATCAGATCTTAGGAAACGTTTATGGGTTTTGCTCACCGAAAATGCCCGCAGCCGCAGACCTTTTGAGGGGGCGGTAAAACATTACCGGATGCTGAATGGGTCGGATGATGATAAAGAAACTGATAATGCTTTTTTTTATGTTTCCAGCAGCGAGTGGAATTTGTATAATTATATCCGGGAATTTGTAAGAATGAATAAGTTGCCGGAAGGAGTTTTCCTGCTGAACCAGATCAAAACATTTTCAAAATTATTTTCTACCGGGCAAAACAATCATGACGGAAAGTTTACAAGGATAATCAGGATTATAGAAGCATATCCAGATCAGAAATTTATATTGCTGGGCGATGATTCACAAAAAGATATTTTTATTTATACATCCGTTGTAGAACACTTTCCCCAAAATGTATATTGTGTGTACATACGAAGAGTTCACACTCCTGAAAAATCTCATGTGCTGGAAAAGCAAAAGATAATCGAAAAAGCCGGCGTATTTTTTTACTATTTTGCTCATAGTGAAGAGGCTATTCTTCATTCAAAGCAGGTAGGTCTTATTAAATAATTTTAAAATTTCGAAGTATTACGAAAGAAAAAACCCTGCATTTTGAACTACAGGGTTTCTTTTGTTGACCTATATGGATTCGAACCATAAATGACTGAACCAAAATCAGTTGTGTTACCATTACACCATAGGTCAATTCGTAATGAGTTTATCGATATACCATTTTTCAAATGGGATTGCAAAAATAGGGCTTGATAACCTTCTTCCCAAATGGTTTTTAAAGAAATTATACAGGCTGGGAAGCTTTCATTCCCTCTTGTTCCTCTCTTTTTTTCAACTCCTTAATTTTATCCAATGCCCTCGCTACTACATCGCACATAATCGTATACAAAGCCCCTTGCTTTGCGTTTTCGTAGATATAATCCAGCGCCTTGTCTTCGTTAGGAATAATAATAGTTGGCATTTGTGGATTTACCCTGTCAATACCTTCCTTTAGCAAATCAATGATTTCATCAGCCGTTCTTCCCCGCAGATTTTTATCACACCGGATTATTATTTCATCAAAGAATTGAGCTGATATTTCTCCCAGCTCCCGGATGTCTTCATCTCTTCTATCGCCGGTACCGCTAATAACACCAATCTTAACTGAGTAATCTAATTTACTCACAAAATCACAAAGCAATTTCAATCCATGCGGGTTGTGAGCAAAATCAGCCAGCATGGTAAAATTTTTGAAGTGGAAAAAATTCAAACGTCCGGGTGTAAGGCTTTCACTGGGAATAAAAGTTTTCAAACCGGAACGGATATCTTCCAAACTTATATCCCGGAACAGGTAGGTTGCCAAAACAGCTGGTAAGCAGTTATTAATATTATGTATTGCTTTGCCTTCATACGTCAAAGGAATATCCCTTGCCTGCAGCACTCTTATTTTCCAGGTGCCTTTCATAATGGTGACAAAGCCATTTTCATACACACAAGCCAGACCATGTTTAGCACAATGTGCTTTTATCCTTGGATTATTTTCATCCATACTGAATAAGGCAATATTGCATTTCAAGCCAGTCTTCATTTTAAATACTAAATCATCATCTGCATTCAATACTGCGTAGCCATGCGGAAAAACTGTTTCCGGCACCACAGCTTTTACCTTTGCCATGGCATCTACACTGTTTATGCCACCTAAACCAATATGATCGGCAGCTACATTGGTAACTACTGCCACTTCACAATTTTGAAATGCTAATCCTGATTTTAAAATACCACCTCTGGCACATTCCAATACTGCAAAATCAACTGTCGGATCTTTCAGTACAAAAGTGGAAGATACCGGGCCGGTACAATCACCTTTCATCATCATCTGGTTTTGAATATACACACCATCGGATGTAGTATAGCCAACTTTTTTACCTGCACTTTTTGCAATATGTGCGGTCAACCGGGTAGTAGTCGTTTTGCCATTCGTTCCGGTGATGGCAATGATAGGGATACGACCTGCACTCCCTTTTGGGAAGAGCATGTCCACAACAGGTTCCGCTACATTTCGGGGCAGTCCTTCCGAAGGATCTATGTGCATACGAAACCCCGGTGCAGCATTTACTTCCAATATGGCGCCGCCGTTTTCAGCCACAGGTGTTTTTAAATCAATTGCCATTACATCTATTCCGCAGATATCAAGACCAATAATTTTTGCAATACGTTCAAACATGAAAATATTGGCGGGATGAACTTCATCAGTTACATCATTACTGGTGCCCCCTGTAGAAAGATTAGCCGTTGGTTTTACTAATATATTTTGCCCTTTTGCAGGAATGGTATCTAATGTAATATTGACGTCATCGAGCATTTTTTGGGTAAACTGGTCAATAGTAATTTGTGTGAGAACTTTTTCATGACCAAAACCACGACGGGGGTCTTTATTCGTTTCCTCTATCAGCCATTGAATATTATGAACACCATCTCCAACTACCGATGCAGGTGTTCTTAAAGCGGCACAGATAAATTTATTATTGATTACCAGGCATCGAAAATCATAACCCATTATAAATTTTTCAACGATTACACTACGGCTGTAAAGTTTGGCTGCCTCAAATGCTTTATTTGCCTGCTCCCGGTTGGTGATGTTTGTCGTATTTCCTTTGCCATGATTTCCATCAATAGGTTTTATCACTAATGGGTAACCCACTTTGTTTATCGCTTCTTCTAATTCTTCTTCCATTTTTATCACCGTTCCCCGGGGTACAGGAATTTCAGCAGCTCCCAGCAATAATTTTGTTTCTTCCTTATTACCGGCAATGTCCACTGCAATGTTTGAGGTGGTAGAAGCAATGGTGGCTCTTATTCTTTTTTGATTGACTCCATAGCCTAATTGTACCAAACTTTGTTTATTCAATCTTATATAAGGTATTCCCCTTTTTGCTGCTTCTTCCACTATGCAACCGGTAGAGGGGCCGAGCCTTGTATCTTCCCGTATCTCCCGCATTTGCTGAATATCGTTCGCTAAATCATATTCAGTGCCGTCTATCAATGCCTGTGCAATACGAACTGATGCATTGGCTGCATAAAGTCCGGCATCTTCTTCCATATAACTAAACACTACATAATATACACCTTCTTTGTCGCCTTCAGTGGTTCTTGTTCTGCCAAAGCCGGTATCCATAGCGGCCAGTGTCTGAATTTCGAGTGCAATATGTTCAATCACATGCCCCATCCAGGTGCCTTCCTCTACTCTTTGAAAAAATCCACCCCTAATATCTTCACTACAGCGATGATCAATTAGTGTTGGTAACATAATTTCAAGGCGTTCCCTGAAACCTTGAATGAGATTGGTAGGCCGCTGCTCCAGTTCTTCAAGATCCAGTTTCATCTGGATCAGTTTAGTACGCCGAACACTCCAGTAATTGGGGCCTTTCAGCACTTTAATCTCCAATATCTTCATACATAATTTTGTTAGGCATGGAAGTTAGTTTTTTTTAATTATGTAGCCAAGTAGTTAGCCGGGCCGGTTGATTATGTCACAAATTTTCTTTTTAAGAGAGTAAACAAATTCAATATATTTCCCGCCCTGGAGCGGAGAGCCTTTAATTTTGGTACATTTATGAAAACCAAATAATATGCCTGGAACAAACCGTCGCAGATTTTTACAACGGGCAGGTGCATTTTCAGCTACTGCATTTTTATCCTCCTTATCGCAACCAGCCTGGAGCAGAAACTTACAAAGTGCTATACAAAATGCTGAAAGCATTTCGCCTGAAGAACTTGCCACAGAAGAAGACTTTTGGTATTACATACAGCAATCATTTACGGTGTCACCTTCGCTCATCAACTTAAACAATGGAGGTGTAAGTCCTGCACCCAGAACTGTACAGGATGCCATGAAACGATATTATGATTATTGCAATGAAGCACCGAGTTATTATATGTGGAGAATTTTGGACCAGGGAAGAGAGCCTTTGCGAAAAAATCTGGCAACGCTGGCTGGATGCTCATCGGAAGAAATTGCTATCAACCGGAACTCCTCGGAGGGATTAGAAACTGTCATTTTTGGTTTGCAACTAAAAGCAGGCGATGAAGTAGTGGCTGCTAAACAGGATTATCCCAATATAATTAATGCATACAAACAAAGAGAATTGCGGGATGGAATAAAGGTGGTTTGGGTAAATCTTGAGTTGCCCAGTGAGGACGAGAATTATTTAGTGCAACAATATGTCAAGGCATTTACTTCCAAAACTAAAGCAGTTAATGTCACACATATCATTAATTGGAACGGGCAGATATTACCCGTAAAGAAAATTGCACAGGAGGCACATAAACGGGGAATAGAAGTAGTGGTGGATGGCGCACATAGTTTTGCTCATTTTGATTTTAAAATTCCTGACCTTGATGCGGACTATTTTGCAGCCAGCTTGCATAAGTGGTTGTATGCACCAATTGGTGCAGGTATGTTATATGTGAGAAAAGAAAAAATAAAAAACATCTATCCGTTATTTGCCACCAATGAAAATCCGTTGAAAGATGATATCAGAAAATTTGAAAACCTCGGCACACGGCCTATGTTCATTGAGCAGGCCATTGGCAAAGCCATAGAGTTTCATGAGATGATTGGCAGTGAAAGGAAAGAAAAGCGGCTGCATTATTTGAAGAATTACTGGATGGAGAGAGTAAAAGATATTCCTAAAGTACAACTGAATACGTCAAGGCAACCGAAATGGGGCTGTGCTATCGGTAATGTGGGTATTGATGGAAAGAAGCCTGGCGAACTCGATTCTTTTCTACTGGACAAATATAAAATACATACGGTAGGCATTACCTGGGAAAATATTGTTGGAGTAAGAGTGACACCCAATGTATATACAACCACTAAGAACCTGGATCTGCTGGTGGAAGGAATAACTGCTTTTGCGAAGAGTTAAACCAAGGGATGCCACGGTTTCAAACCGTGGCATCCCTGCAAATAAAACTTTCTTGTCCACACTTCAAACTAACCGTAAAATAAATCTCCTTCAGGCTACCTCTATCAACATGATAGATATGGTAGGTATAGGCCCATTTGTAGTAATGCCTTTTGTGGTCAGCCGGTTTGATAATGGATTGTTTATCTGGGCCTGGATATTCGGTGCCATCACGGCATTTATGGATGCAATGATATGGAGTGAGTTGGGTGCAAAATATCCATTAGCCGGAGGTACTTACAATTTTCATCGTATCGCTTTTGGGGAGAAAGGCGGTAAGCTGATGAGTTTTTTATTTGTCTGGCAAACCTCCATCCAGGCGCCATTGGTGGTAGCTTCTGCGGCCATCGGTTTTGCTCAATACCTTACCTATATTGTTCCGTTGGATTTCTGGCAACTGAAAATCGTTTCCGGCGGATTGGTCATTCTTGTTTTTTTGATGCTATACCGGAAAATTGAGACCATCGGAAAAATTTCTGTGATAATGGGCATCATTGTGGTCCTTACAATTGTATGGATCATCATCAGCGGATTGACAAATCAACAACAGGGTATTAAATTAATACCAACCGGGAACGAATCTTTTTTCACTTATGCTTTTTGGGCAGCCATAGGGCAGGCATCTGTCAAAACGGTGTATGCTTACCTCGGGTATTATAACGTTTGTCACCTTGGTGGGGAGATAAAAAATCCCGGCAAAAACATTCCCCGTAGTATTTTTATTTCCATTGTTGGCATTGCTACTTTATATCTGTTAATGAATATAAGTGTGATGGGAGTGATGCCCTGGCAATCGGTAAAGGAAGGAGACAGGTATCTTGTCAGTTCTTTTATGGAACAACTCTATGGCCACGATGCCGGAATAATTGTTACCGTACTTATTCTATGCATAGCCTTTTCTTCATTGTTTGCAGTAGTACTGGGTTATTCAAGGGTGCCCTATGCAGCTGCCGTTGATGGAAATTTCTTTAAACCCTTTGCCAAACTTCACCCGACAAAAAACTTTCCTTATGTATCGCTGATGGTTTTATGTGGGTTGGGTTTTGTATTCAGCCTGTTATTTAAAATGGCAGAAGTTATAAGTGCTATACTGGCCATGCGGATAGTAGTGCAGTTTATGGCACAGGGGGTAGGAGTGAGTTTGCTAAGACAAAAATTTGGCACAAAAGATTTGCCTTTTAGAATGTGGTTGTTTCCTGTTCCGGTTATTCTTTCCATTTTTATCTGGCTATTCTTGTTTATTTCTACCGGTTGGTTTGCACTATGGGGTAGCTTGATTGCCCTGTTCGGAATCGGGGTTTATTTCCTGGTAAAAAAGTATGATTAATTCTTTTGCCCCGGCTGAATGAGAAATCCTGTGTTACCACCTGCCACAGTAGAAGGCACTTCGCCATTCCATTTTTGAATTTTGATATACTCAATGTACAACGGAGTCAAGGATAGTTGTTCTTTTTTGATAGCCTCTGCACGGCCGGCAGCTTCAATAACAGATTTGGCGGAATCGCCCCTTGCCTGTGCTATTTTACGTTCTGCATCAGCTACGGCCACCTGGCGTTGGTTCTCCGCAACCTGCACATCCTGTATAGCTCTTGTTTTTGCCACAATAGATTCAGATATTTCTTTTGGCGGAACGATATTGGTCCGCAGCTGCGATACATTGAACCATTGTGAAACTCTCTTATTACATTCTTTGATGATAGCAGACTCAAACTCTTCCCGGTGATTGAATATGGAATCAACCGTGTACCTGTTAGCTACGTCATTCACTGAACCTACAATTGCATTCTTCAACCATCCTTGTTCCATTTCTTTTACTCCTACCCGCAAATTCTGAAACATATCGGCCACATTACCGGCATTAATAGAATAGTTGAACGAAGGCCGGATAGTGGCCCTAAAACCACCACGGGTAACTATATCAGCTTCTTCATAATCTATATGCTGCTGGTGAATGGGAAATTCATAGATGCGGGAGATCCATGAATTAAAAAATACCCAGCCGGTCACATATTCAGTGCGGCCAACACCCCTGTTGTCTCCTACATTACTTACTTTAATACCAACATGACCTGCATCTATCCTTTCTACATTAATGGGGTTGATAAGGGCCAATATAAATGCAATCCCCAATGTAGTTATCAATCTTCCGATACTTTTCGGTCTTATACGTCCGGTATTGGCATCACGGAAAATATCTTTTCTGAAAATGCCCAGGATAATGCCCACAATTACAAATACAAGCAGGAAT
>JBKJLR010000069.1:0-3014 GCA_046596865.1 Chitinophagaceae bacterium | reverse complement strand
ATACGTTATCAGAAAAATACGATTGCTATTCCTGACCCGCCGCGGGTTATCCTGGATGCAACAGCAGGCCGCAGTTATAGAAAAAATAAGCTGGCTGCAGATTATCTGACGGTGCCTATGATGATCAATTTCAATTTCACCCCCAAACGTAAAAATGGATTTGGTATCAGTGGCGGTATCAGTGCCGGGTACCTGTACAGTGCCCGCAATAAAACAGAAACCTCAGACGAGGGAAAAAAGAAAACAAAGGATGATTTTGAGCTCGAAAAATGGAAACTTTCCTACATAGCAGAGTTGTCACTGGGCCCTGTTCGCTTCTACGGTTCTTATGCCTTTAAAGGAATGCATGAAAGAGGATTGGATATGACCCCTTACAATTTTGGATTTCGATTCAGTAACTGGTAAAAAATAATTTGTTATCGTAAAAGAGCCGTTGGTTTTACCAGTGGCTTTTTTATTGACCCAACGCAAGATTACTCCCTGAATGATAAGTATCTTTCTAAACATCAAGTTAAAACATATCCACAGGCTAAAATAAAACTTCGTGGCATTGCGTTTGAACGATTGGACAGTTACTGATCATTGCCAAGAAAGAATGCTTCACCCACCCAGCAAGCAGGTTACATCTGGCCTAACCGAAAACACTAATAGCAGATGAAAAATATTTTCGTACTCACCTCCGTTTTTTTGGGAAGCAGTTTGCTGGCTTCCGATGTTTCTACTTCCGGTAGAATGAAGGTAAATAAACGATTTAGCTGGGAAGCTGCCAGTGGACCGGTGGGTACTATTTCCATCATCATTGACAAATCAGATTATGAGCTCAGTGTGTATGACGATAAAGGGTGGTATGCCACTTACCCCGTGGTGTTTGGCAACAATAGTTTATCCGATAAAAAAATGGAAGGTGATAAAAATACCCCGGAAGGAACTTTCCGCATCACCGCTAAAAGGGTGCATGAAAAATGGAGCCGCTTCCTTTCACTTGATTATCCGACGGTGGCCGACCGGCAAAAATTTGCTCAACGAAAACAAAGAGGTGAGATACCGGCCAACGCCAGCATTGGCGGAGGCATCGGCATCCATGGCGTATGGCCACATGAAGATTTTGTGATTGACCGGTATAAGAACTGGACACTTGGCTGTATCTCTATGAAAAACGATGATGTAAAAGAAATTTATGGGTTTACTAACGCCGGGGCGAAAATTACTATCCGGAAATAAGCCTACTTGCTATTGGCAGTTAAAAAATTTTCCGCTTCCATTCTCCATTTTACCGGATCATTTTGTAGAAAAGATTCATGACCGGCATGATCGTACACTACCAGCTTCTTAGAAACAGAAGCAATGGCATTGTAAACCTTGTCGGTTTCACTTTTCAATACATAATTGTCCAATGCTCCCCATTGCATCAGCACAGGACAATTGATCTTCTTTACATACGAAGAAGTAGTATGCTGAAACCCGTTAAAACCTCTTTCTATTCCCATCCACCAGGTCACTAAAAAAGCAAATGGTTTTTCGGGGAACCCTTGAAATCCCTGCACCCTTGCCCTGGCTTTTAAATGTGACTGAAGAGAAGCAAAAGGCATTTCTAAAATAGCGCCGGAGGGCTTCAGATTATAATCCGCTATAGCTTTGGCAACCACGACGGCTCCCATGGAACTGCCAAAAAGAAAGATATTCTTCTCTCCTTGCTGAATTACATAATCATAAGCCAATTTTACTTCTTCTGCCTCCCTTACGCCAATTGTGGTTATGCGGCCGCCACTGTTTCCATGTGCCCGGAAATCAACCAGCATAACATTATATCCCTGGTAGCGAAATTCAGCAGCTTCTGAAATCCACATACCTTTATTAGCATTAATGCCATGAAAAAGGATCACAGTTCCTTTGGAAACAGAATCGGGTTTTGCATGCCACGCATCAATTAAAATTCCGCTTTTTGTTTTTAGTGTAATGGTATCGTATGGAAAAACGGGAACCGCCATGATAACTGATCTTGGTTGCCGGGGGCCGCTGAACAATCGCCATGTTTTTACAAATATATTTTTTGCAGGTTTGGCTTTTCGTAGTGAAGGGTCATCATACACATGGGTAAACTTGTACGCATACATTGCAGCACTGATATTAAAGAGTACAAACTGTACCAGCAGTACCCATAATATCCATCGTACGTAAGAAGGAATTTTAAACTTAAATCTGCCTTTAGCCATGAAAAATACCCTGCCTTTAATAAGTTAGCGGCCAAAAGTAATTTTTAAGGGGCATAACATTCAATAAATATGTATAATTTTTGAACAGAGCTCACAATTCCTTCATTAATTTGCCCGGGCTCTGATTTTTCTAATACCGTTTACATTTTTATTTCCCCCTTACAGATCAGGAAAAACTTGTTGAATAAAGCCCATCCGTGTTGCTATAATTTTATATCCCCAGCTTTTTCCGGATGTCTGTGGGTACAGCGTTTTTATTAACGATGATGGCCACCGTTCGTATTTTAAAATAATCCTCCTTCATAAATAAGAACCCGCCCAGCGAATTGGAGTAATCGCCCCAGGAATTTTTTACATAGTACCATTTATCTCCCTGCTTATCTTTTACGGTAGCTACAATGTGCATCATGTGATTTAACAAAGTAGTACTGTCATAAAAAGCCTTTTGGCGAGCCGACTGAAAATCACTAATCGTTTCCGGCAACCAGGCCAATCCTTCATTATAATCAAAGTAGCGATCCTCTGCATCTCCGTCCCAGCCTATAGTAAAACCATTAGCCAACCCATTATCAGTAATGCGGGAAAAATCATTCATCGTCACATTATAGTATTCATCATTGGTCCAGTTGTATCTATCCTCCAGTACAAACTTTGTATAAAAAGGATGGTGAGTATAAGAAGTGATTTCTACATAATCATCCGGATCCAGTTTAAGATATTGCTCACTAAAAGATTGCGGCGAGTATTTTCTACCCTTATAAAAAAATTCAGAAGGTACAGGCCCTAAATAAGAATCCAGCA
>JBKJLR010000372.1:0-14484 GCA_046596865.1 Chitinophagaceae bacterium | reverse complement strand
CAACAATAATCCGGTCAAGCAGTTGCAAAAGTATAGATTCGAAGATAAAGGATGATCTATTTTAATCTGTATACCTGAATTGTAAAGACGATAGTGATGAGGGATATTTTCGTTGCCGTTTTAACTCATACTCATATATCACCCGGCCAAGATTTTTCATAAAAGGATACCCGACTTTGTCATAATCGTAGTTATCATCATTGAAAATACCGTCACTGTTGCAGTAAATGATAGCACTGAGCATAAATTCAATATTATTTTTATAATCCACTATATAAGCTCCATCAATCAGGAAGCCATAAGCATCCCCCACCTTATTAAAAATGCGAATCTGGGGTTCTGCTTTTCCTGGTTCAGCACCATACAATAAAAATTTTACATAAGTGTCCCAATATTCGGGGGAAGGATATACCGGGGTTTTAGATTCCTGCGGCATCATTGACATAAACCGGCGAAGAAATTCATAATCTTCCTGGGTAAGGTTAAATTTTTTTTCTTCTGCTACTTCTCCGGGGAATAAAATACTTCGTACGATATAATGCAGGTCTTTCAATGGCAACAGGTTCTTTTTAGAAAAATCAAAAGGCTCATTTACCAATTTTCCTCCCTGCATGAATCCTTTACCAAGTTTGGTGATGCGGGGTGTGTAGACCAGTTTGCTTTTCTCTGCAGGTTTTATATATAACACTTTACCATTAGCATCAATAAATGTAACGGAGTTAGTATGCCGGTTTTGTTCTTCGGTCAATGAAATACTCAACCGGTGAACAATCTGCACATCGTTGTAGCCCATTTTGTGCAGGTTGTTATTAATATATTCCTGCCCCAGAAATTCATACATGCGGTTAAAAGCATCGTTATCACTTACCAGTAATATTTTTTTTATGTAATGAGCAATCGTTGGCCTGCCATCTGCGGCAGAAGGGTCATTAATAACCTCCGTTTGGCCTTTTCCATTTTCACCAGTTATCATAGTTGTATTCTTATCTAATCCCGGAATTTTTAATTCATTTATTTTTTGCAAAGCAAGAATGGCGATAGGCAATTTTACTGTAGAAGCCGGATAAAAATAATTGTCCGCATTAAGGTTGAAAGTATGATCGGTGAATTTTACTTTATCCTTTTCTTTTTTCCCCCGGTCGATCTGCGTGTAAATTATTTGAATCCGCATATCTTCCTTTTTAGAAAGAACCGCATCAAAAAGTTGAGGATGCTTTGCCAGCAAATTATGCAGGAGGGTATCAGGCAAATTATCCCGGTGCTGACTGAAGGTTGATCTGTCCACTAAAGATGAATTAATAGTTGTGAGGTCCAATTGTTTTGACCCGATAGCTATCGGGTTTATACAACCTGTTGCTGCCATCAAGGCAAAAAAAGTAGTAAAACAAGTGCCGGTAGATTTCATTCACTTAAATTAGTAAGAAATGTTGAAGAATCGCATCAATCCAGTTCTCTTAAATAGTTTAAAGCTGGCATTCACTCTATCATTGCCTGGGCTGATGTAGGGGGAGGGAAATTCCCATAAGAATATCCGTCACATCAATAGCTAATACGGTTCGTATTGGGTTTACCTTTTTTAATTTAAAGCACTGAAATCCACCTGAACTATGCCACTTTATGGGGCGGAAAAGAGGTAGAAATGACGAATAAAATTATAGACGAAACCCCTATCTTTGCCCCTCTTTAAAAATCCCAAAATGCCTTTTCACGACTGCTCTCAAGGTGTAAAGGCTAAAAATTGTAAAACGATCATTGTATGCAACTGAAAGGTTTGGTTCGCTTTTTTACTATTCTCCTGATTGTTTATTCCCTCTATCAACTTTCTTTTACTTTTTTTGTGAGAAACCATGAGAAGAAGATGGAGGCTAAGGCGAAGGCTTATGTAAAAAATAATTTCCCTGCTGCTTCTGTAAAATATCCGGATAACAAAGATTCCCAGGCCATTTACCAGGAAACAATAGAAAGAGCATACCAGGACAGACTGAAGCGTTTATTAGACAGTACAAAAGATGTAACCGTCACCTATGGTATCAATGGGGCAGTTAGTTACCAGAAAGCGAAAGAGGAAGAATTGAATCTCGGACTTGATCTTCAGGGAGGAATGAACGTAACCCTGGAAGTAGAAATGTCAGGATTACTGAAATCATTATCGAATAATTCTAAAGACCCCAACTTTTTATCTGCTCTTCAAAATGCTGATAAGCGTAAGGCCAACAGCGATGCTAATTTTATTACCCTCTTCATAGAAGAATACAGGAAATTGGAACCCACCAGGCCGCTTGCTTCTTTGTTTACCAGTGCCAGTGCTGAAAAAATTACTGTTAAGTCAACGGACAGCGAGGTAGAATCATATATCCGTAATGAAGCAGGAACAGCTTTTGAAACTACGTTTGACAGGTTGCAAAACCGTATTGACCAATTTGGTGTGGCTCAGCCAAACATCACGGCTAATCCTTCCAAAGGAATTATCAATGTGGAGCTGCCCGGAGTGAAAGATAAAGAAAGAGTAAGAAATTATTTACAAAGTACAGCCAACCTCCAGTTTTGGGAATTATATACTCTTGCAGACGTTAACTATTCAAACGGCTGGCAAAAAACAATTGAAACTTTTAATATAAGATACGGTGGAGTAAAAGATACTTCTGCTGCAAAGGATACCATCAAAAAAATTGATACAGCGGGTAAATCCATGGTAAAAACTGACACGGTAAAAAAAGGAGGGCCTTTATCTGAGCAGATCACCAAAACAGAAACTGATACAGCCGGAAAAATTAATCCTGAAACCGCAACGACGGGAAACACTTTTGATAAATACTTAGACGCTTCTGGCTTTCAACCTTACCAGGATAAAGACGGAAAAGTTATATATCCCTCTGCCGTTGGTTCTATCGCTATAAAAGATACGGGAGATGTCAGACGTTATCTCGAAGAATTCAGAAGTTTTTTCCCTGCCGACGCTGTATTTGCTTACGGTATTGCACCAAAAGATAAAAAAGGAAAGTCCGGATCAAGAGTTCCTTTATATGCGCTGAAAACTTTTGGCCGTACTACGGCGAAGCTGGAAGGTGACGCTGTTACGGATGCCCGCCAGGATTTTGACCAGTATGGAAAAGTGGAGATAAGAATGGAGATGAATAAAGCTGGTGCCAATGCCTGGAAAAAAATGACAGAAGATAATGTTGGCAAGCCCATCGCCATTGTTTTGGATAATATTGTTCATTCTGCACCAAATGTAATCAGTGTTATTCCTGATGGTACTTCTTCTATTTCCGGAAGCTATACACAACAGGATGCTGCTGACCTTGCCAGGATATTAAAAATTGGTAAACTGCCTGCACCTGCTAAAATTGTTCAGGAACAGCAAGTAGGACCTTCGTTGGGTAAAAAAGCTATCGAAGGCGGAGCTAAAGCATTTATTATTTCATTTATTGTCATCTTCTTACTGATGCTGGTATATTATAATACTAGCGGATGGGTGGCGAATATTGCGTTAATCCTCAATTTGCTATTCACCGTTGGTGTGCTGGCAGGTTTTGGTGCTACGTTAACTGCTCCGGGTATTGCCGGCCTCGTACTGACGATTGGTATGGCGGTGGATACTAACGTAATTATTTATGAACGTATCAAAGAAGAGTTATCGAAAGGTAAAGGATATATTCCAGCCATTAATGAGGGTTATAAACGATCCTTGCCGCCTGTACTGGATGCGCACATTACAGTTTTACTTACTTCAATCATCTTGTTCACATTTGGATTAGGTCCTGTAAAAGGATTTGCTACCACGCAGATCATTGGTATTCTCCTATCTCTATTCTGTGGTATCCTTGTGAGCCGCTGGATCACTGAATGGTTTACCAGCAAAAAGAAACATTTGGAATATTTTACAGGTGTTTCACGTCGTGTATTCAAACATGCCAAATACAAATTCATCGAATATCGCAAAGTGGCCTATATTATTTCAATGATTGTACTTGCTCTTGGAATCGCTTCTTATTTTAATGGATTTGATCAGGGGGTTGAATTCAAAGGCGGTAGAAGCTACAGGGTGGGTTTTGAAAAACCAGTTGATGATATTGAAAAAGTAAGAGCTGATCTGCGAGCTGCTTTCAATGGTGAAAACCCGGTTATCAAAACAATTGGTGATAATGCAACATTAGACATTACCACTTCCTATGAAATTAATAATACAAGCAGAGCAGCTGATTCGCTGGTAGAAACCAAACTGATGGCAGGATTAAAAAATTACCTGCCAGCTAACCTTACCTACGAACAATTTGATAAACAGTACAAACAGAAATCTGATAAAGTATTACCTACTATTTCTGATGACCTGAAAAGAGGTGCTATTAAAGCTACACTGTTTGCAATGCTAATTATTTTCCTGTACATTTTTATACGGTTCCGTGACTGGAGATATTCATTAGGTACAATTGTAGCCTTGCTGCATGACGTGTTGGTAACACTGATTGTGTTTTCCTTTGCCAGAACGATTGTTCCTTTCCCACTGGAAATTGACCAGCATTTTATTGCGGCTATATTGACAGTGATCGGTTTCTCGATGAATGATACAGTAATTGTATTTGACCGTATCCGGGAAGATAGCGGACTTATGCCAAACGCCCCAAGAGGGGAAGTTATCAATCGTGCCATCAATGAAACGCTGAGTCGTACTATCATGACTTCACTAACCGTGTTTCTTACCATTCTTATCCTGTTCCTGGTAGGTGGTGAAGTAACCAGAGGTTTTGCCTTTGCTATGCTGATCGGTGTTATTACCGGTACTTACTCATCCATCTTCGTTGCTGCACCCATCCTGGTGGATCTTGGTGGCAAGAGGCCTTTGGGTAAAAAAGCTGTAATTGAAAAAGTAAAACCTGGTATGACTAAATCAACTAAAATTTAAAAGTAATAGCTCACGATAAAAAATAAAAGGTAAAGCCTCCATGTTGGAGGCTTTACCTTTTTTAAAATTGTTTGTAAACAATTTTTATATTGTTTAATATGCTTCTCTCAATTAAAGCAAAATTATAAACTTATACCGCAAAACTGGTTCCGCAGCCGCAGGTAGTGCTGGCATTAGGGTTTTTGAAAGTAAAACCCCTGTTGTTCAATCCATCCTGCCAATCCACTTGCATACCATATAAATACATCTCATGTGCTTTATCCATAATGCAGGCAATACCCTCTATTTGAAAATGACGGTCGTTGTCTTTGGGTTGATCAAACCCAAGAATATAGGTCATGCCGGAACAACCACCACCCTTCACACCCACTCTTAATTTTTGTTTAGTATCAAAATCATCAGCAGCCATCAGTTTTCTTATTTCCACAATAGCCCCTGCTGTTAAAGTAACCGGCGTCATCAATGTAGTTTCCATACCACAAAACTAAATATTCTTTTTGGGTCAACCGAATAGTTGCTTTTCGAAGAAAGGAATTTTACAACGGCCCTCCTAGCAACTTTACATCCCAAACTTTCAACATTCAGCCTATTTTTGCCTCATTCTACCAAATCACCATCCATGGATTTAACCATTCTAAGTATTGCAATGTCAGGATTAGCCCTGATCCTGGCTATTTATGTGCTTCTTCGTAAACCTCAACAAACAGAGCAGCCCGCTGCAGGTGTAAAATTTGAAAGTATGCCCATGCAATTGCAGGCATATGAAAGATTGGTCTTACTAACAGAAAGAATTGCACTTCCCAATCTGATCAGCCGTCTCAACCAGCCAGGAATTTCTGCGTATGAAATGAAAATTATCCTGACAGAAAATATCAAGCAGGAGTTTGAATACAACAGTACCCAGCAATTATATGTAAGCCCGGTCAGTTGGGATGCTGTACGCAACCTGAAAGAACAAAACATTATGGTAGTGAACCAGGTATCAGGCACCCTGCCACCAACAGCATCGTCAGCAGACCTTAATAAAAAAATATTGGAAATATTGATGTCGCAGCCGAACGGTGCCTTGCATGAACTGGTAGCACAGGCAATAAATTTTGAAGCAAAAAAAATAATGAAATAAGGTGGGTTTGTTTGTTACCCGTTACCTATCATTTGTAAAGTCTTTATATGTCTGAAGAAGAAAAAAAATATACGGATTCAGGTATTGAGATTAAAAAAATCTACAGGGAGAGTGACATTTCCCAGGATCCCTCTTTAGCCGGGGCGGCGGGAACTTTTCCCTTCATAAGAGGTGTGCAGGCGGATATGTACCGCGGAAAACTCTGGACCATGCGGCAGTACGCCGGTTTTTCCACTGCTGAAGAAAGTAATAAACGATACCATTATTTATTATCACAGGGTGTTAATGGATTAAGTGTTGCATTTGACCTGCCTACACAAATCGGTTATGATAGTGACCATGCAATGGCAGAAGGCGAAGTTGGAAAAGTTGGTGTTGCCATTAACTCCCTGGACGACATACAAATATTGTTTAATGGAATAAAACTGGAGGAGGTAAGTACTTCCATGACCATTAATGCTACTGGTTATATCCTCCTTGCCTTTTATGTGGCACTTGCTAAAAAGCAAGGGGCCGATTTGAAAAAAATTACCGGCACCATACAGAATGATATCCTGAAAGAATATGCCGCCAGGGGCACTTATATCTATCCGCCCAAACCTTCCATGCAGATCATCACCGATATTTTTGAATGGTGCAGCCATGAAGTTCCCAGGTGGAATACGATCTCCATTTCCGGTTATCATATCCGTGAAGCAGGTAGTACTGCTGTGCAGGAAATTGCTTTCACACTCAGTAATGGCAAAGCTTATGTGGAAGCCGCATTGAAAAAAGGTTTGGACATTAATGTTTTTGGAAAACGTCTCTCCTTTTTCTTTAATGCACATAATAACCTGTTTGAGGAAGTGGCAAAATTCAGGGCAGCAAGAAAGATGTGGGCCAAAATAATGAAAGACCTGGGTGCCACAGACCCGAAGGCCATGATGCTTCGTTTTCACACACAAACAGGGGGCAGTACCTTAACCGCACAACAACCGCTTAATAATATCTCAAGAGTAACTGTACAAACCCTGGCAGCAGTTCTTGGAGGAACGCAGTCCTTACATACTAACGGATATGATGAAGCGTTAAGCCTGCCAACGGAAGAAGCAGCCAGGATTGCGTTACGTACACAACAGATCATCGCCTTTGAAAGTGGTGCGCCGGATACGGTTGATCCTTTGGCTGGTTCTTATTTTGTTGAATCATTGACCCGGGAAGTAGAAGAAGCTGCGTGGAAACTGATTGAGAAAATAGATGCGATGGGTGGGAGTGTTTCCGCTATTGAACAGGGATTTATTCAGAATGAAATTGCCAAAAGTGCTTACGAATACCAACGAAATATTGAAACAGGTAAAAAAATAATTGTTGGTGTCAATAAATTTGAAATTGATAAAGAAGAACCCATTCCTGTATTTAAAATAGATGATTCCATCCGCCAGGTGCAAACTGAAAAGCTGAATGCTCTTCGAAAAAACCGAAATCATGCAAAGGTTGATCAGCTATTGCAACTATTAAACGATAAAGCCAGCAGCGGCGAAAATATTATGCCCACCGTAGTGGATGCAGTTGAAAACAATGCAACGCTTGGAGAAGTCGCAGATACGCTGAGAGAAGTTTTTGGAGAACATAAATAATACCAATTACATTAAGCGTACTTCTATGGATAAGTGTCAGGCTTGTCACCCTGAGTTTATAGAAGGGTTATCGAAGCCTTATAATCACCTTTCCCTTCGATTTACTCATGGTAAACTACTCAAGGTGACAGTGTTGTCTGTCAGGCCTTCTTCCATCCATCTTTCAGTGAAACCGTTCTGTTGAAAATCATCCGGCTGGCACTGGTGTCTTTATCTAAACAAAAATATCCTTTGCGGATAAACTGATATCGATCATCAAACTTTGCCTTTGCTAAAGCCGGTTCCGCAAAAGCTGTAGTTATAATTTTTAATGAATTAGGATTCAGGTATCCTTTAAAGTCGCCTTCTTCATCCGTTGGATCTTCTACTCTGAACAACCGATCATATTCTCTGACCTCGACTGAAATAGCTGATTTTACACACACCCAATGCAACGTTCCTTTTACAGTAATGCCACTGGTATCCCCCCCACTTTTACTTTCAGGAATATAGGTACAATGCAGTTCAGTGATATTTCCCTGCGCATCTTTAATTACTTCTTCACACTTAATGATGTAGGCTGACTTCAACCGCACCATCTGTCCCGGAGCCAGGCGAAAATATTTCTTCGGGGGATTTTCCATGAAGTCATCTCTCTCAATATAAATTTCTTTTGAAAAAGGAATTTCTCTGGATCCTCCTTTCGGGTCTTCAGGATTATTTTCACTGTGCAACACCTCACCATCTTCGTTATAATTAGTGATAATAATTTTGATGGGGTCAAATACAACCATTCTTCTCAGCGCAATCTTATTCAAATGTTCCCGTAAACAAAATTCCAGCAATCCCACATCTACCATATTCTCTCTTTTCGCTACTCCTATCCTGTCGCAAAACTCCCGGATGCTTTCCGGGGTGTAGCCACGACGACGCAGTCCGCTTATGGTAGGCATTCTTGGATCATCCCACCCGGTTACATGTTTTTCGGTAACTAATTGCAGCAGCTTTCGTTTACTGGTTACGGTGTAATTAATATTTCGCCTCGCAAATTCATATTGACGGGATGGATAGATTTCTAATTGTTGAATTAACCAATCGTATAATTCCCGGTGTGGTACAAATTCGAGGGTGCAAATGGAATGTGTTACTTCTTCTATAGAATCACTTTGTCCATGAGCAAAATCATACATTGGATAAATGCACCAGGTAGAACCAGTGCGATGATGATGGGCATGTTTTATACGGTAGAGAATCGGATCCCGCATCAGCATATTGACGTGAGCCATATCAATCTTTACCCGCAACGTTTTACTGCCATCAGGAAACTCCCCATTCTTCATCCTTACAAATAAATCCCTGTTTTCTTCAATGGTCCTGTTGCGGTACGGGCTGTCCTTTCCCGGTTCTGTCGGCGTACCTTTCATTGCTGCCATTTCTTCGGAGGTACTGTCATCCACATAAGCAAGATGTTTATCAATCAGTATACCTGCATATTTATACAACTCTTCAAAATAATCGCTGGCAAACCGTTCATTTTTCCATTCAAAGCCCAGCCATCTCACATCATCTTTAATGCTTTCTACATATTCTGTTTCCTCTGTTAAGGGATTGGTATCGTCAAATCGAAGATTAGTATGACCGGGAAATTTTTTGGTAAGGCCGAAATTCAAACAAATGCTGCTGGCATGACCCAAATGCAAATAGCCATTCGGCTCCGGCGGAAAACGGGTTACAATGCTTTTGTACTTACCGCTTTTAAGGTCGTTTTCGATAATTTCTTCAAGAAAATTGAGACTACGTTCTTCTTTATTTACTTCTTCTGACATAATGTGCAAAGGTAAGGAAATGAGGGGGTTGAAGTTATTGCCGCAATGAAATATCCTATTCCATTACCTTGAAACCCTTACATCCTTTTCCTCCATCAAAAAATAGATATCCTCTTCCCATTTTATGCCGGGATTCCAGGACTTGTTTTCTTCAAAAGGTATCCGTAAAATAACGTGGGGGCTAAAAGCTATGCCATTGTAGATATGGGTGAATGTGGCAATTTTATACATTTTTAAATTATTCAATGTGGCATGAAAGATATTCTCCTCGTCGTCACTCAGGCCAGACTTGTAAAAGCCTTCCGGCCAACCCGAAGTACTGCATTTATTTTTCATTTTATCAAACTCCTGCTCCCCGATTTGCAAAATGATACTGTCTTTTGTCTCGTTGAAGAAAGCATCGGTTAGCATAATCAAAGAACGGCTGCCCCAGTCGATAACATTAACCAATACACCTTTTACAGGGAATTTCCGGGATTCAGTTGCCAACTGTGCTTTTGCCCCAACTTGCAGTAATAAGAGAGCTCCCATGATAAATGTTTTCATACAATAATATTTTATCCTTTGAAGATGACTAATTAATTTAATCTCCGGCATACCCTATGACGGGTATTTTCAGAAAAGCAATATCAAAAGCAACCTGTTATTTGCCATTTCACTCTATATTACACTTAAAATCTTTATATGCCCCGTTCCTTGTGTTTATTAATAATAATTTTGTTCCCTTTCTTATCCTTCGGCCAGCAATGGAAAACCTTTACTGACACTGCTGGAAAGTTTACTGCTAAATATCCCTCCAATTGGGTAAATAAAACAAAAGAAGGTAACAGGGTGTTTTTTACTTCCCCTGCCGATAATGAATCAGACAAGTTTTACGAAAATATTAATGTGAGTGTAACGCAGAAAGCAGGATATGGTACAGATATAAAAATACGAGACCTGTTTCCGACTGTGCTCAATGGTATTAAAAAACAGTTTTCTGAATTTAAAGACGAAGGTTTGAGATATTTTAAGTGGAACAATATGGATGCCGCTGAGATCATCTATTCGGGCTACAACCTGCTTGATGAAACTATTAAGATCCGCACTACCCAGTGGTATTGTTTTTACAAATCAAGACTGTACATGGCAACATTTGTAGCTGATGCAGATAAAAATCTCAACAAGGAAACCGCAAAGAAAATAATGACCAGTATTTTATTTAAGTAGCCGGCTATTTGTAATCCAAAAGTCAAATTCCTATCATTTTTTAAGGTATTTTTCACCCCAGTATGCTATACCGGTTTCTGATCATATCATTATTTATTTCGCTTACAGCGACTTCACAGAATGCTGTTGATTCCACCCCCCTGCAACGAAGGGTTTTTGGCCTCAATATTCATTCAGGTTCGGTGCTGGTGCATAACCATGATGTACAGAGCATTGAAAATGCAAAACCCAAAGCCATTTCTTTTGACTGGTCTAAACAATTTATTGACTCAGTCTCCTATGCGTATTGCAGAACATATATCCGCAAAGGATTTTCTTTTGCGTATTATGATCTTGGCACACCCATTCTTGGTTATGGATTAATTGCTTCTTATTTCCTGGAGCCGGTTTACCGCATTGGCACCAAATTTCAGTTTCAATTCCGGGGAGATATGGGTGCCGGTTATTTTTCTAATCCATTTGACAGTTTAAAAAATCCGGCGAACAAGAATTATAGCCTGCATATCACCCCCTACCTGCATGTTTCAGCAGGCTTTGGTTTTCACCTTACCAAAAAATTAATATTGGAAGGCAATGCCAATTTTAATCACATGTCGAATGGAAATTATAAAGAACCAAATGCGGGATTGAACTGGAGTACCTTCTCCGCCGCATTGCTTTATTACCCGGAAAATAATCATCTTCCAAAATACAATAAACCGCCCCGCTATAAATGGAGTGAAAAAAAAGCCGGGTTGGATGTTGGATTGATGTTTGTGCCGAAGCAGGGATACCATCGTAAGTGGAAAAATACCCGTAATTACACGGCCGGTATGTTTGTAGTTGCCACTAAGAAAGTAAGCCGCATCAGTGCAGTTTCCCTGGGGTCTGAACTGTATTATAATAATTTTACTGATGCACCTGGTGTGCCTGCTGCCAACAGTAAGCCTGCAACATTAGCAGGAGTTTATTTCGGACATGAGTTTTTATTTAATAAAATCATTTTCAGCCAGCAATATGGCCGGTATATAACTAATTACCCGGCTTTCTTTAAGTCCGCTACTTATCATCGTTGGGGATTACGATACAGGTTAAGTAACCACCTGTATGCCGGATTTAATATGAAAGTACACAAGTTTACTGCTGACTTTATTGACTTGCGGTTGCAGTATAAAATATTTTAGAATCAAATAACCCGTCATGACTTTTAAAAAATTGATATCCTCTTTACTTCTCTGCACCCTTATTATTACACTGAATGCATTTGCAAAGCCACAACCGGCACATCATATAACCGCTCTGAAAATATTGTCTGATACGATCCCCGATATTAAAACAACAGAAGAAAAAATATTTGAACGGGTGGAAATTGAAGCATCTTTTCCCGGCGGAGACAATGTCTGGAGAAAATTTCTCGAACAAAACCTGAATGCCGCTACACCCGTTAATTATGGTGCATCAGCCGGTATTTATACTGTAATAATTGAATTTGTAGTGGATAGATCAGGCATAATATCGGGTATAAAAGCTCTGACCAATCATGGCTATGGCATGGAAGCAGAGGTGATCCGCTTGCTAAAAAAAGCTCCGAAGTGGAATCCCGCCATACAGGATGGCCGACCTGTGAAAGCCTACAGGAAACAGCCGGTTACATTTATGGTAGTGGAAGATAAAAGAAAAAAGAAACGGAATTAGATTAATCAAATATTACCGGTAGCATTAATACTTATTGTTTTGCCAGGGGAAGTACCAAACAATATTATGCCACAACAAACATCAACAGCTTAACTATTCAGAAATCCCGTTACAGCTACTGTTGCCATGCTGATATTGATATTCTTCATTGGCCTGCCCATTTCGTTAATGGCGAATAAGCATTATCTTTATAAAAAATAAATATCCGATATGTCATTGCTCAATCAAAACAATAAGAAAGGAAAAAAGAAAGACGCTAAAAAAAATAACCCCGGTGGCAACCAGGGTTCTAAATTTATTCAAAAGCCTAAATCCGGGGGCTTTGTAAGTAAGCAATCAAATACCGGTTCTCAGCGGGGAAGCTAAATCAGATAACAATTACGGTTTAAAATTCCCTTTAAATTCTTTCTTGAATTTGAGAAAATCGGGAATAGAAACGTTTGCCACATAAGAACTACGGGGGTTATGGTAAATATATTCCTGGTGATAATTTTCTGCGGGATAAAAAGCTGCAAACGATTTTACTTCAGTAACGATTTTATTTTTATACACTTTTTTGTCTGTTAAACGTTTTATCTCTGCTTCAATGATCTTCTTTTCATTTTCATTGCGATAAAAAGCAACCGATCTATATTCCGTTCCTTCATCATTACCCTGGCGATTCAGTTCTGTAGGGTCCATACTGGCAAAAAGTGCTTTTACCAGCGTTTCATACGATATTTTAGAAGGGTCATAATATACCTGCACTGCCTCCGCATGTCCTGTTGATCCGGTACTTACTTTATCATAAGTTGGGTTTTTATCCGAACCGCCTGCATAGCCAGATACAGCATCTCTGACACCCACTAAACTTTGAAAAACAATTTCCGAATGCCAGAAACAGCCTTCAGCAAAAGTAGCAACTGCTTCATTCGAAACTCCCTTTGTTTTTAACCCTAACGGAATATTTACTTTTTGCCCCTGCGTCTGCATACTGGCAGCAAACAGGAAGACAGTTAGAAATAAGGTAAGAACAGATCTCATAATATTAAATATTTAAAAAAAAATTTACTGAGGTTTAGAACTTGTTGGGGCTTTGCCACCTTCCGGAACAAAAATCAGCGCTACTGAATTCATACAATATCTTTTGCCGGTAGGATCAGGCCCGTCATCAAATACATGACCCAGGTGTGAACCACTTTTACTGTCCACCACTGCCCACCGTACAGAACCAAAACTCTCATCCTTTAATAATCGTACCGCATCAGGTGTGATCGGGGCATAAAAACTTGGCCAGCCAGTGCCAGAATCAAATTTTGTTTCAGAACTAAACAGTGGCTGTAACGTAGCGGCAGAATAGTAGGTCCCTTTTTCATAAAAATGGTCATACTTACCAGTTCCGGCCCTTTCAGTTCCTTCCTTTCTTAGAATGTAAAATTGATCCGCGGTTAGCCTGGCTTTCCATTCCGCATCAGTAAGACTTATAGGATATACCGTTTTGCTGGTAGCCACTGGTGGATCAACATACTTATTCTTTTTAGACTGTACTTGTGCGTGGCCGCAACTGGTAGTCAACAATCCAATAACAGCAATCAATGAAAAATTAATGGTTCGCATAACTTATTTTTTTATTATTCTTTATTAACGAAATATCAATGCCTGAGGTTTTCTGTAAAAGACAAATTTACTCAATGTTTGGGCCTTATGTTTGTCGTTTGAACGACACGATGCTTCTGGAACGGGAAATTAACATTCATCCAACATAACTGGTGTATACTATCCAAACAGAAGAAGTGTGGTTTGTGAACTCTTATTCGGGTGGAAACTATCGGGACAAGAAAAATGCGGCAGCTCAAATTTGAATGATGCACTTATTTTCGGGCTGAACAAGCTGTTAAAAGGATGAAAAGTATATAACTGGGAGTTGTAAAATAACCCCATCATCGCTTCAAAAATTTTCCTTTTAGCAATTTATCCATCACTTCATCCTTCTGGTTGCGGCTGATGGGGATATGCTGCTGACCGATCCGGATATCGTTCCCTTCGATAGTATCAATCTTTGAAGCGGCCACGATATAGGATTTATGGACTTTTAGAAACTTATCGGCCGGCAGGTAATCTTCTACCAACTTAAAGGTCAGGTAGGTCATGTGTTTTTTTGCCGCAGTGTGAATG
>JBKJLR010000384.1:0-2952 GCA_046596865.1 Chitinophagaceae bacterium | reverse complement strand
GCGAAAATGGTATGAGAGAACTTGATAAGGGATAGATAGCTTTTTACTTTCGGCATTTTTCAAAATTAAATGAATCTAGTACCTAAGTTCCCCTTTAGGGGACAGGGGTATCCTGTTCCTGACAAGTTCCCATAATACGACCCCAGCTGCGGTTGCAATATTCAACGAATGTTTCATTCCCAGTTGAGGTATTTCTATACAGCCATCACAAAGCGATATGGTTGCTTGCTCCACTCCTGCTTTTTCATTTCCAAAAATGATAGCTATTTTTTCATCTTCTTCAAAACTAATAGCATGTAACTTAAAGCTTCCCTCTGCTTGTTCCACTGCATACACTTTATAACCATTTTCCCGCAAGTCAATAATCGCTTCATCAGCAGTTATAAAATGCTTCCACACAACTGATTCTTCTGCACCCAGCGCAGTCTTCTTTATTTCTTTATGAGGAGGTTGAGAAGTGTAGCCAATAATATAAATGGCTTCTACTAAAAAAGCATCGGAAGTACGGAACACACTACCCACATTATAAGCACTGCGGATATTTTCCAGCACCACTATGATGGGTGTTTTATCAGATTGTTTAAATTCTTCCACCGATTTCCTGTCCAGTTCTTCCATACTCAATTTTCGCATCAGGCAAAGGTAAGCTAAGAGGGCAAAGAGGAAAACAGCAGAAAGTAATTAGGATATATAAAGTATTTTACAATTTCGGACACTTCGTACTTTATATACCCTTCAAGTTCAGGGTTACTTCAAATTCATTATCTTCTTATCCTTGGGATATTTCACACTATAACTAAAACGGACCTTTTTGCTCTCTCCCGGCTTTAAATCTATTTTCCATGTCAGCACACCGGTTTCAGCATTTACCATCGCTTCGCTGCCATCCTCGAATTTTACTTCCACTTCTTTTATTGTACTCAACGGGAACTGGTCTTTCAGCAAAAGATTTACATCTGTGAGTTTATTATTCTTTACCAGAATTTCATATGTAAACATTTGTTTGCTTTCTTTACCACTTGTCTTCAGGCTGCTGAGTTCTTTTACCAGCGAACGTTTAATGGCGATTCTTTTATCCCTGCCCAAGGACAGGTTTAATGTATCGGCAGTGGTATTGGGATCGATCACCGATTTGCCGATATAAGTATCATCCATTATGATATTTGCATCACCGGGCAGCAAATCAAGATTTTGCCAATCGGCTACTTCTGCCAGCAAATAAGCTTCTTTGTCAATTCTTGGCACCGCATAATTTTTTAAAGTACAGGCAATCTCCTGGTCTTTGATAGTAACGTTATGCAGTTTACCATCGCTTTCAATATCATAAGGCAAATCAATTTCGAAATTAGTATTCAGCTGCCCTTCATTCAACGTAGTATATTGCTGCAAGGTGCTTGGGTCAATAGTCTCGCTGGCTTTTTGTTGTTTGTATTGCCCATAAGCATCGGTTACTACTACTTCAGACAACTTTCTATCGTCACTATAAGATTGAATTATATTTCTTGTCGCATTACCCTGCGCTGCTCTCCGTTGTAAATCTGTGTAAAGACCCGGAACATATAATTGCAGATACCAGGGAGTAAGTACGGGAGCCATTACACCAAAGTTGGGTGTACCGGTACTTAATGTCAACTTCGTCTTCTTCCAATCAACACCAGTAGTTTGCGTTAATGATGCTTTGTACACCATCTTTACTTTATTGGTTTTTGAATTTACACGGATATCATAGACAGCCGTCCAGCCGGCATGGCTTGTATAATAAGACAGGGTAACCGGAATCTCCTGAGATGCTTTACATATTACCTGCAAAATAACCTGGCCATATGCCTTTGCAGTTATCGGAGTTACTGTGGTTATCAACATTAGTTTCTTACGCAACTCGTCTATTTTTTTATTTTGCGTTTTTATATTCTGGTTATGATTATAAATATTCGTCTTTGACTTTTCAATCTTGCCGTTATAATACTCCAGTAATTTCAACACTTCGTCGCTGGTAATAGTTTTATTTCCGCTGGTGCTGATAGTGGTTTCAATCAGCAAACCAGTTTTGGTTAGTATTTCCTGGTCTATAACAATCAGGTTATCAATACGGCTGATCTCTTTTTGCAGCAATGTAATACTGTCTTCCAGTCTTTCTACATCTTTACTCTTAACAACCGGTGCTTTAACGGGGTAATACACATTGTATTGATGCGACAGCAAGGCTACATCCTCCGGCACACTTATCTGCAAACTATTAATGTCGATATTGGTGCTTAGCTGGTTGATTACAATTATTTTAGTACTTCCGTCCACTTTTACTTTCGATTGATGAGTTAGTTCCGCACCATAACCAAAATATACCGTAGCATTATTGATGGACGCATCTGCACGGGCAGTATCGTTGTTTGAACGGTTCTGGCTTTGGGCTTTCAATATGGCACAAAACGATACCACCCCAATTGTCAGGAGAATTTTTTTCATGGCCTTTTTATTTCCTTTACTGATGCAGAAAGAATAAGTGTTACATAAACACTTCCTTATTTTTGTCACCCATGACATGATCCGACAAGCTCAGCATGAGAATCCCTTAATGGCAAAGACTACTACTTCCGATACACCAATGATGCAGCAGCACCGGGCAATCAAGCAAAAATACCCTGATGCGATCCTGCTTTTCCGGGTAGGTGATTTTTATGAAACGTTCGGACAGGATGCCGTTATTACTTCTCAAGTGCTGGGTATTACGCTGACCAAAAGAAACAATACGTCACCTTCTTCTGCTGAACTGGCAGGCTTTCCGCACCATGCCCTTGATACATATTTACATAAATTAGTAAGGGCCGGTCACAGGGTTGCCATCTGTGATCAGCTGGAAGATCCTAAACTGGCCAAGGGTATTGTGAAAAGAGGCGTCACAGATATGGTGACACCGGGAACTACGGTGAATGATAAGTTGCTTGAACATCATAG
>JBKJLR010000333.1:0-7515 GCA_046596865.1 Chitinophagaceae bacterium | reverse complement strand
TGTGAATATCGCTATATCCGGAACGGCTGTCGGCGACGATCGATTCAATACATCAGATGAATCAACAGGTACTATTTCTGGTGAAGGTAAAAAATTAATTCTTAAAGACCTGAAATTATTTAACAGCGATAAAAAAGAAAAAATAGTTACGGCCACTATACCTTTCTAACCATTAAGCCCATCCTTGCAAGAAAGGCTATCCTTTGGGTAGCCTTTCAAATTTACTTATAGGTGTACTAAATACTAAAAGCCGTTTCAATAATCTCTCTCTGTTCCTGCTGATGAACTTTGTTAAAACCAGTTGCAGTAGACGCAGAAGCTTGTCTGCCAATCATTCCATAATTAATGCTGGTCAAATTCATTTTTAGAAAGGATGCTGCACCCATATTCATAGGCTCTTCCTGTACCCAGAACCAGGTGGCCTTGCTATACTTTTTATGTAAGGCTTCTAATTGCATAAATGGGAGCGGATAAATTTGTTCCAGCCTGACAATGGCAATATCTTTTCTGCTTTCTTTCTGTTGTCTTTCTGCCATACCAAAATATATCTTGCCACTGCAAAACAAAACTTTCATCACCTGCTCAGCATCAGCATTAATATCATCAATCACTTCTTTAAAACCACCTTGTGTAAATTCTTCTATCCTTGAATAACTACCCGGATGGCGCAGATTAGCTTTGGGAGAAAAAACAATTAAAGGCTTTCGGAAAGGCCATGCTAATTGTCTTCTCAACGCATGGAAAAAATTAGCTGAAGTAGTAATATTCGTTATCACCATATTCAACTCGGCACACATTTGTAAGAACCGTTCTAACCTGGCGCTGCTGTGCTCTGGCCCCTGACCCTCATATCCATGAGGTAATAGCAAACTGACGCCATTCATGCGGTTCCATTTTTGTTCCCCGGCTGCAATAAACTGGTCGATCATAATTTGGGCACCATTGCCAAAATCGCCAAACTGAGCTTCCCATAACACAAGTGTATTAGGATTGGCCATGGCATAACCATATTCAAATCCCAGTACGCCATACTCACTCAATAAAGAATTATAAATTTGGAATATACCGCTGGCATCAGGTATCCGGCTCAGCCGGTTATAGGCTTTATCATTGTCTTCATTTCTCAAAACTGCATGGCGGTGAGAAAATGTTCCCCGTTGTATATCCTGTCCGCTCATTCTCACATTTTTCCCATCCAGTAATAAACTTCCATACGCCAGCAATTCACCAGTGGCCCAATCCACTTTTTGTTCTGTTTGAAACAATTTTATTTTATCCTGTAATATTTTTTCCACTTTACGAAGTGGCTTGAAATCGTCCGGCCACTTCATCATTGCATCAAATACTTTTTTAAAATTTTCGGTGCTTATGGCTGTTACAGGTGATAAGTCAAAATCTTCTGCAGTCGCCCTGCCCAGTTTTTTCCATTCTACTTCCGGTGTCTGGTAATTATATGGCAAGGGGTGTTGTTTTACATCATCCAGTCGTTCCTGTAAATCAGCCCAGAATTTTTTCTCCATCTCCTTTGCTAACTCCTGTGCATCACTTTCCCCATTCTCCAATAAATATTTTACATATACTTCCCTTGGATTAGGATGTTTATCAATCAGTGCATATAAATGAGGTTGGGTAAATTTCGGATCATCCCCTTCATTATGTCCATGTTTGCGGTAACAGACCATATCAATAAAAATGTCTGCATTAAATTCCTGGCGGTATCTGGTAGCAATCTCAACACATTTCACTACGGCTTCAGGGTCGTCCCCATTTACATGAAATACGGGTGCCTGCACAGCAGCAGCCAATGAAGTACAATAGTCAGAACTTCTTGCATCATCAAAGTCGGTTGTAAATCCAATTTGATTATTGATAACAAAATGAAGAGTGCCACCGGTGTAGAATCCTTCCAGGTTACACATCTGCAATACTTCATACACTATCCCTTGCCCGGCTAAGGAAGCATCACCATGAATTAATATGGGAAGAATTTTATCAAAATCGCTTTCATACATTACATCAGCTTTGGCTCTTGCAAAGCCAACCACCACCGGATCCACCGCTTCCAGGTGAGAGGGGTTAGGCATCAGTTTCAAATGAATAGTTTTATTATTCATCGTTGTTACTTCACTTCCGTAGCCCATGTGATATTTTACATCGCCACTGCCCATTGTCTGATCAAGTTTAGCAGTGCCTTCAAATTCGCTGAATATCTGCTCGTAGGTTTTACCCATAATATTAGCCAGAACATTCAGTCTTCCACGATGTGCCATGCCAATTACCACTTCCTGCACTTCATTGTCCGCAGCTGTATTAATAATGGCATCTAATGCTGCTATTGTTGTTTCACCCCCTTCCAATGAAAATCTCTTCTGACCTACATATTTGGTGTGCAAAAACTTTTCAAACATCACCCCCTGGTTAAGTTTCTCTAATATTCTTTTCTTTTTATTCAACAGAAGTGGCTCAATCATTTTCTTTTCCACTTCATTAGTCAGCCAGTCAATTTTTTTTTGGTCGCTGATGTATTTAAATTCAATACCAATATGCGAGGCATAACATTTTTCAAGATGAGCCAGGATATTTTTGAGAGTTGTTTTTCCAAGTCCAATCAAATTACCAGCATGAAATTCCTGATCAAGGTCTGTTTCGGTAAATCCAAAAAATGACAGCTCAATATTGGCTCCCCTGTCCTTTCGCTTTCGTATAGGATTAGTCTTCGCCAGTAAATGCCCTTTATTTCGGTATCCCAATATCATCCGGTATACCCGGATTTCTCTCATCCAATCAATACCTCCACTGAGGGAAGTCGAAGTGCCCCCACTATCAGGTTTATACGGAATCGAAGGGGTCGAAGGAGAAACAACTGCCGTCTTTCCATTCCCATTGGGAGAAAAATTTGCTACCGCAAAATCAAAGCCTTCAAAAAACATCTTAAATTCCGGATTCACACTGGCAGGATTCTTCAAAAAATCCTGGTACATATTTTCGATAAATTCCGGAGAAGAATTAGTGATATAAGAGAAATCCTTCATTTATTAGGGGGATTTGGAAATAAGAAACTTTTGACGTTCAAATATCGCTGAAAAAAATGAAAATCCCCGTTCATTTTGAGGGATTTACACCGCTCCTACCTTCCTTAATTCTATTTTTATAAATGGGTATTTTGAATCTAAATCTCAAAGAAACACTTCAATTAAATTGTTGAAAATTTGGTGGTTAAAGCACCCAAGCCTACCTTTGCCGTCCGTAAAAATCAATAAGAATGGCGAATCATAGTGCAACAAAAAAAGATGCCCGGCAGGCTGCTAAAAGAACTGAAAGAAATAAGTATTATGGCAAAACAACCCGTAATGCCATCCGGGACCTTAAAGCTACAAAAGGAACCGAAATGGG
Source organism: Chitinophagaceae bacterium (assembly GCA_046596865.1). Classification (GTDB taxonomy): domain Bacteria; phylum Bacteroidota; class Bacteroidia; order Chitinophagales; family Chitinophagaceae; genus JJ008. The sequence goes on along the minus strand of JBKJLR010000333.1, from coordinate 4,122 downwards.
TGAACAATTCCCAAAAGTTGCTTCGATGATTGACAAACTGGCTAAACGGAATGTTATTCACAAAAATAAAGCGGCCAACCTAAAGAGCAAACTGGCCAGAAAAGCTAACGCCACAAAATAAATTATATAATAAAATCTTTGAAAGGCATCTCATATCGGGATGCCTTTTTTACATTGTGGCCTGTATTTTTTATTAAAAGAAATTGATTGCGCCATTGCTTTCATTGAATTTGGTTGCAAGGCTCAACCTGGCCTGAGGTTGCGAAAGGATTCATTATTTGTTAATTTAATCATTAGTCATGAAAAAATTTATCGCTTATCTATTAACATTGATCATAGCGTCTGTTTCCTTTTCTCAAAGCATCACTACAAAATTTGAACAATCAAAAGGCACTCAAACTCCTACTTATTTTGAAATCATTGATTGGTGGCAAAAACTCGATCAGCAATCAGGTAAAGTGAAAATGCTGACAATGGGAATGACCGATGCGGGGTATCCGCTTCACCTTGTGATCGTATCAAATAAAGGTGATTACAATTTTGACAACATTCACAAAAATAATAAGAGAATCATTCTGGTCAACAATGGCATTCATCCCGGAGAACCTGATGGTATTGATGCAAGTATGCTCCTGGCAAGAGATATTGTAACAAACAAATACAAAATCTCTGACAACATAGTTCTGGTTCTCATTCCTATTTATAATATTGGTGGTTGCATCAACCGTAGTGCTGATTTTCGTGTTGATCAAAATGGCCCGGAAGAATTTGGCTTCCGTGGTAACTCTCAAAACCTTGACCTGAACCGTGATTTCATAAAATGCGATTCAAAAGAAGCAAGAGCCTTTACAGAAATATTTCATCTTACCGACCCCGATGTATTTATAGATAACCATGTAAGTAATGGTGCCGATTACCAGCATATAATAACCTTACTAACAACACAACATAATAAGTTGGGTGGGGTAATGGGAGAGTTTCTTAGTAAACAATTTGAACCAGCTCTTTATGCTTCTATGAAAGAAAAAGGATACAACCTTATTCCGTATGTAAATTCCTTTGGCGATACACCAGAAAACGGTTGGCCCGAATTCTGGGATAGTCCCCGCTATGGTAGTGGTTATGCTGCTCTATGGCATACCTTCTCCTTTGTGCCTGAAACACACATGTTGAAATCGTATGATCTACGGGTAAAAGCTACTTATACGTTAATGCAATCATTCATTGAATTTACTTCCAAAAACAGTGAACAAATAAAAAAAATGCGGGATCAAACTAAGCAATCTGCAAAATCCGCTAGTGAATTTCCAAGCAGCTGGGCTTTAGATAAGTCACAGTTCAAAGAAGTCTTGTACAAAGGATTTAAAGCGGGACGCAAACCAAGTGAGGTGTCTGGTCTACCAAGATTATATTATGACAGGAATAAACCATTTGAAAAAACAATAAAGATATTTAACTTTTATGCTGTTAAAAATTCTGTCGTAAAACCAAAAGCCTATATCATTCCCCAGGGATGGTGGAAGGTAATAGATCTGCTTAAATTGAATAAAGTCCAGATGACTCAAATAAAAAAAGATAGCATCATTGAAGTAGAAGTGTATAAAATCGAAGACTACAAAACGTTGCCACGTCAATATGAAATGCATCACCTTAACAGTGATGTAAAAGTGAGCACTAATCTGCAACGAATCCTTTTTAATAAAAACGACTGGTACATACCAATGAACCAGGAAGCCAATCGATTTTTAACGGAAACCTTGGAACCAAGTGCAGAAGATTCCTATTTCGCATGGAATTACTTTGATGCTATACTGGGTCAGAAAGAAGGATACTCAGCTTATGCTTTTGAAGATATTGCTGCTGATTATTTAAAGAATTATTCTGACCTGAAATTAAAACTTGAGCAAAGAAGGTCAACAGATACTGCTTTTCTAAAAGATGGAAGGGCTCAATTGAATTTTATATATCAAAATTCTCCCTGGTATGAACCGGTGCATATGCGTTATCCTGTATTTAGGTTAATGAAGTGATCAGGCGGTTTCCTGGAATATATCTTTTTCGGCGACCGGTCTTTTGTCTGAAATATCCATCTTTTTGAAAATCGTCCTGCCAAATAAAAGGCTTACTAACAGCACCAATATACTCAAATACCCCACCCATTCATAGTTTAGTATTTTTCCAGATTTTTCTGTTACTACAATTCCTCCTGCAAATAAAGCAGCCAAGCCACTTCCCAATTGTTGAATACTACCATTTACACTCATAAAACTTCCTCTTTGTATAGGCTTTACCACTTCACTGATCATAGCCTGGGCTGTTACTATTCTTCCGGTAGCAACAATAAACCAGATAGCGAAAAATATTAGTACAACGGTAAAAGGAACATTAGGCATCCGTGTGATGATAAGCACCATAAATAATGAAAAAAATACTGATAATGAAAAAATAGACAGTTTACCTTTCTTATCAGCTACACGGCCCAGGTAAATCGCAGCAACTAATGAGGCAATACCCCCCACTAAGTAGATCATTGGTGTAAGATCTTTTGAAAATCCTTTATTGAATTCAAGATAAGGATTGATAAAAGGGATGATAAGAAAATGACCCATCATCAGTAACCCGGAAAATATTAATGCCGACCGTTGTGCAGGTACTTTACATACAGAAATCAATACTGTAAAAGGAGAATTGTTTATATCCTTTTTCTGAATATGACTGGTCATACTTGGTATGAAGCGGATAATTAGCGGGATAAACAAAATTCCAAGACCACCAATGAGGAGAAAGGGTACATGCCAGTTTTGTTGGAAAATATTAGTAAGGTAAAGCGAGATGGGAACACCTAAGATAGAGGCAGCTGCAAAACCACCCATTACAGCACCCATAGCCCTTCCCCTGCGTTCATATGCAAACATGTCTGCTACAATCGAAAGTACCTGGGCACCGATTATGCCTCCAAATAATCCCGCAACGATCCTTGCCGCCAGTAATAATGCATAAGTTGACGCAAAACCGCAAGCAAGAGTGCCTATAACAAAGCCTATATAAGCAAATAATAATGATTTTTTCCTGTCGAACTGATCAATATACATAGCTATAGCCAATCCTGAAAAGAAAGCAGTAATCGAATAAGACGCTACCAAAATGCTGAATTGCATAGCAGATACCTTAATGTAATTACCCAGTGGCATCATAATCATAAAATCAAGAATATGGGTAAAGTTCAATGCGGCCAGCAGAAATAATATAATTCTCTCGTTCTTGGTCATTCTGTATGTAAAATAATTATTAGCACATTTTCATTACTACTATTATCGTTCGTTGCAAGTTTATCCTTAGTTTACCGAAGGACACACATCTTCGTTCGGTAATTCAACTCAGCTTTTTTTAAGAATAAAAATCAATAATTTTACCAACTACTTCATTGACAAATAGGATAAGCAAAGATTAATTTTAATTAGTACAAAAACAAAAAAGCCGCTTAGAATACAGACAGTCTTCCTAATCTTTATACGGCTACCGGTCATCCAACTCAATAAATGAATTTCTTGCAGACGGGAAAAGAAGCCGCACCCACAGCGGCATTAACTTCAGTCAGGCTGTTGAGGATGATATTAACATTGGGAATACTATTCTTAACTCGGCAAATGCATTAACATTTAACAAGCCATAACTCAAAACATGCATCAGATATAATTATAATCTGAGACCCGTCTTTAATAACCATTTAAGAACAATGAGTTCTTCTATTAGCCTCTGCTAACATTTGGGTCATTCATTAGAAGAATGTAGATTGGACAATGTTGCTTTAAAATCGAAGCGATAAGTGATTTATACTTTATCAATAAGAATTTGAATAAAATACTTTTGCAAAAAATCTCCGGCAAATTCGCCGGGCATTAATATATTTTTAGCTACCTACTCTCCCGCATTGTTGCCCAGTACCATCGGCGATGAGGGGGCTTAACTTCAGTTTGTACAAAAAAAAGCCCCGACACGAATGTCAGGGCTCAATAAATATGGCAGCTACCTACTCTCCCGCATTGTTGTGCAGTACCATCGGCCATGAGGGGCTTAACTTCTCTGTTCGGTATGGGAAGAGGTGAACACCCTCGGAAAAAC
>JBKJLR010000305.1:0-16898 GCA_046596865.1 Chitinophagaceae bacterium | reverse complement strand
AATATGGAATGAAGCCACTGGATGTGTTGAAATCAGCTACCTCTATCAACGCCGAAGTATTTGGTTATGCTGAAAAAATCGGCCGTATAAAAAAAGGGTTACTTGCGGATATGATTGCCGTTGAAGGTGATCCTATACAGGAAATTAAAAATATCAGGAAAGTGAAGATGGTTATGAAAGGCGGGGTGATGTATGTAAAACCATAACTGCTGGGCTTACACAATTTCCTGAATCCTCATTCACCAGCGCAAAAATCAATCCCCCTTAGTAATTTTTACACCGGCGGCTTTTTCGAAAGCAATTACTTGCTTAACTTGAACAACTAAATTTTCTACCATGTCAACTAAACGCTTCTCCCTGCTTATTTCTGTCTTCTTTTTCCTGGCTGCTACCAATGGAAATGCACAGGATGATGGGGGTTATAAAATGCCGCCAAAAGATATTACTGATATGCTGATGGCAAAACCAACGCCGGGAGTAAGTGTGGATGATAAAGGCGAATGGATGTTATTCACTGAAGCCAATAGTTACCCATCGGTTGAAGAACTGGCCCGACCTGAATTAAAAATTGCAGGTCTTCGTATCAACCCCAATAATTATGCTCCCAGTCGTCAAAACTTTATCAATAACCTGGTGCTTAGAAATATTAGCTCCGGCAAAGATCTTAAAATCACCGGACTACCCTCTCCCTTATATGCCGGAAGCATTTCCTGGAGCCCCGATGATAAAAAAATTGCTTTTACTCACACTACTACTAATGTGGTTGACTTGTATGTAATAGATGTGGCCACACAAAAAGCCATCAAAGTAAATAAAACAGCCCTGAATGTTGTTACAGGCGGTTATCAATGGTATGACGCTGCTACTTTGCTTTATCGTACTGCCATCAAACCGGCATCAGCAGCACCACCTAAACCATCAATGCCAAAGGGACCTACTACACAAGAAAATTATGGCAAGGCTTCTCCCCGCCCTACTTTCCAGGACCTGATAAAAAGTCCCTATGATGCGCAACTATATGAGTTTTATGCCACGACACAATTAGTAAAAAATATTACCGGAACTGAAACAAAAATTGGTTCACCCGCTATTTACAGCAGCATCAATATATCTCCTGATAAAAAATATATGATCGTCCGCACCCTGAAAAAACCATTTTCTTATACGGTTCCCGCCGGGGGATTTCCTGCCAACGTTTTTATCACCGACATGAACGGAAAGTCCGTAAAACAATTAGCTGATCTGCCATCGGCTGAAACAGCACCCAGTGGTAATGATAATGTGCAGATGGTGCCCCGTGGTTTTGACTGGAGAGATGATGAACCTGCGACCGTAACCTGGTCCATGCCATTGGACAGTGGGTTCATCAAAAAAAATATTGATTATCATGATGCGGTGTATGCCCTGGCAGCACCTTTTAATACGGAAGCAAAACAATTATTTAAAACAAAAATGCGTTATCGTGGCACTGCGTGGGGAAATTCAACTCTTGCCCTGATATTTGAAGGCCTTACAGGAAAACAACAAACCCAAACTAACCGCTACAATCCTTCTACCGGCGATATAGAAAAACTGATGGAAAGAAACACGACGGATGCGTATTCAAACCCCGGCAATCCGGTTACAGAAAAAAACCAGTGGGGCCGTGAGGTGATAAAGTTGATTGATAATGGCAACAAATTACTGATGAATAACCAAACGGGCAGCTCAGCAAAAGGTGATCTCCCTTTTCTGGCCACCTTCGATCTCAACACCAAAAAAACAGATATTCTCTGGCGCAGCAACGAAGGTTTTTTTGAAAACATTGTAAAAGTTTTGAATACAGATAAACTGGAATTGCTGACAAGAAAAGAAAGCGAAACAGTGGTGCCGAATTACTGGATAAAAAATCTTAAAGCAAAAATAGCTGACAGGCAGATCACTCAATTTACCAACCCCTATCCGCAACTGGAAGGAGTAGTAAAAGAAAAAATAAGATATAAAAGAGCCGATGGAGTTGACCTGACCGGCGATTTGTATTTACCCAAAGGATATAATAAAACTAAAGATGGCAAACTACCCGTATTCATTTGGGCTTATCCCGCAGAATATAATTCTGCTGCTGATGCCGCACAGATCCGGGGCAGTGAACATAAGTTTACTTTGCTTAACTGGGGTTCCGCCATTTTTTATGTTACCCAAGGATATGCTGTACTGAACAATGCAGAAATGCCAATCGTCTCCATCAGCAAAGAAAAAAAACCAAATGATAATTTTATAGAACAACTTACGATGAACGCCGAGGCGGCTATTAACGTCCTGGATGAAATGGGTGTAGGTGATAAGAACCGGGTGGCAGTTGGAGGTCATAGTTATGGCGCTTTTATGACGGCTAACTTATTAGCACATACCAAACTCTTTAAAGCTGGTATTGCCCGGAGCGGTGCCTATAACCGTTCATTAACGCCATTTGGTTTTCAAAATGAAGACCGTACTTACTGGCAGGCCCCTGATTTATACAATGCTATGAGTCCCTTTAGTAATGCTGATAAGATAAAAACGCCAATCCTTCTTGTGCATGGAGAAATGGATGACAACACCGGCACTTTCCCGGTACAAAGTGAAAGAATGTTTAATGCGATAAAAGGAAATGGCGGCACTGTAAAATATGTAAGCCTGCCGTATGAAGCACATGGATACCGGGGCAAAGAAAATATCCTTCACATGTTGAATGAACAATTCGCATGGCTGGAGAAGTACGTTAAAAATGCAGCGAAGAAGGAAGAGAAAAAGGGGTTTTGATTTAACGTAGCTACCATAACTTAACTACACTCTTCCCTGGAATTCCAAAAGAATTTTTGAAAATGCGAAGTACATTATTTCCATGCGTTTTCAACTGTGCTTTTATGCACTAATATTTTATTCTCTGCCACCTTTTTTTCCCAACTTTCGTCTAAATTCGCACATACTCAATTTCATACCTATAAAAATTACAATGACGATGAGGACAATTAGTTTAGTACTTGCAGGGCTCTTTATTTTTACAACCGTAAAGGCTCAGCCTCCACCAGCTTTATCTTATACCCTTGACAATATCAAACTGCCGGCTGAAATGAACAAACAGGTGTGTATATCTGGTATGAAATTTTACAAGGGCCAACTTTACTTAGCCTCGGAACGTTGCCCAAAAATTTTTGTTTTCGATCCTGAAAAACAGGTTATTAGTAATACCATCAATTTACAGGTGCCGCGGAATTTTGAAATGGAAGGAATGACATCGTATAAAGATAAACTGTACCTCGTATCAGAAAGTATAGCCTCTGTTTACGAAGTAACGATTGCCACAGGAGTTATTAAAACCATTCAAACTTCTTTCCCGCTTCCTGAAAAATCAAAAAGCGGGGATGGTATGGAAGGTATTGCTGCCAATGAAAAGAATAATAAATTTTACCTGCTGAGGGAAAGAAATGAGAATATGTCACATTCCCAGCTTTATACTTTTAGTGCCGAGCCCGGTAATGAAAGCTCCCCTGTTATATTGAAACATGAATTCACTATTGAACTGCCATTGGAGAATTCGCAATGGAGATACTCCGACATTTGTGTTGATGTTGAGAACGCAAGACTGTTATGTTTGAAATCATACTCTAAAGGAAAATTCAGGCAGCAATATCTGGAGTCCATTGACATTGACAAAACAGGCAAACTTTTACCGGAGACATTGAAAAACATTCCGGTAGAAAATTTTACTGAAGCTTCCAATGCCTACAAAACACAGAACTACAGCATGAACCTTGAAGGCATTACTACAGGAGTCGACGGAAATATTTACATAATTAGTGATAATACTTCGGGTAAAGCCAAATGTGAGATGGAAGCTAAAGAAAAAACAATACTACTTCATTTAAAAAATAAATAATATGCAGTACTATTATTTTTTAACTCTTGTAAACTGGTAAGCCCATCCTATTAGCAAAAGTTGGAGGGGCAATCGTAAAATGGCAATCCATACATTTGGATTATTGTTATGCCAGTAATTCAGCATCATTTGCACATTAGCGGGAAAGATTATTATTAATAATGTGATGATGCCACATGCCGCCCATTTCCGTGTTTGCAAAGGCAGCAGTAATAATCCCAGCAATATCTCCGCCACCCCACTTACAAATATGATTGAATAATGCCAGGGCAGCCACGGCGGCATTATTTTTTTATAAAAATCAGGATTAACAAAATGATTGATGCCAGCCAGCATATAAAGAGCAGCCATACTATACAGTGATATTTTTTTCCCTTTCTTCATTCGTCCTGTAATATACCGTATCACTTTAAGAATTTCACGCAGGGTACACAGAGAAAACAGAGAGTTTTTTGCCGATTCCTCTGCAAACTCAGCGGTCTCTGGTGTCGCAGAAGTTTTCTCTTGTTAAACAACTTTTCCGGCTGTTTACAAAATCCCTTATTTTAGTTTTATGAGAAATAATAGCACTGCGAAAAAACTGGTTATGGGAATTGTTGCAGCTACTGCCTGGCTTGCTTTGATAATACAGTTCACTCTCACTCTTAAAACGCTAAGCACAACAGGATTCACAACACTTAAAACGGTAACAAATTTTTTTAGCTATTTCACCATTCTTAGCAATCTACTGGTGGCAGTCTGCCTCACTACCGCTTTGGTTGTTCCTTTATCGAAAACAGGCTCTTTCTTTTCAAAAACAACTGTGCAATCCGCCATTGCTGTATATATTTTTATTGTCGGATTAGTTTATAATCTTATACTTCGTAGTATCTGGAATCCTAAAGGATGGCAACTTGTAGGAGATAATCTGCTACATGTTATTGTTCCAGTACTGTATCTTATCTATTGGTATTTTTATACACCCAAAAATGTATTAAAATGGAAAGATATTTTGCCCTGGCTCATATTCCCTGCTTTATATCTAACATGGTCGTTGCTGCGGGGCCCGGTAGTAGACTGGTATCCTTATCCTTTTATTCATGCCGGTAACCTGGGATATGGTGAAGTGGGGATCAATTCCCTGTTTGTTGTTATTACTATTGTGCTTACGGGTCTTGGTTTAGTGGCCATTAACAGACGTAAATAAAACAAGGAATGTTAAAAAAACCGAAAAGGCTCCCCGGCACAACCATTTGGTACGATTTTGCGACTTTTGTAAAGCGATATGAAAAAATTTCTACTTATTATTTTTATTACGGCAGGAGCCTCCCCTCTTTCTGCCCAAAAAGTGGATAGCATTTTCTTTCATCTTTATACTGACAGCCTGAAAAAAGATCAGCATAATTATATTAATGTGGATGGCAAATTTAATAATGGCAACTGGCTGCCACTAACTAGTAAGGAAATTCAGTTCACCTGCCCCACGGCAACCTTTGAAGGCAACGAACTTATCATCCCCACCAATTTTAAAGAGGAAAAAGTGACTGTTAAAGCCGTTTTAAAAAGCAATCCAGCTGTCTGGATAGAAAGAACGATCTGGATAAAAACAAAACCTGATGGCGATCTTCCAACTAAAGACGATATTATGAATAGCACTTCCCCAAGAAAAACGAAGAAGAAGAATGACTGAGTTTTTCTCTTTCCTAACCTGCTTACGTAAACTTTCATACCCTTATCTTTGCGACGGCAGGTCTTACACGACCAGCTCCTGCTGAACCCTCCCAGGGCCGGAAGGCAGCAAGAGTAGGTGGTTGAGCGGTGCGATGTAATCAGCCTGCCATTTTTTTCTCTTTCAATTACAACCTCCTTTTATATGAAATTTTTCATTGACACTGCTAACCTGGCTCAAATCCAGGAAGCAAATGAATTAGGTATCCTCGATGGTGTTACTACCAACCCTTCCCTGATGGCCAAAGAAGGCATCAAAGGTGAAGCCGCCATTATGAACCATTACAAAACCATTTGTGAAATGGTGGATGGTGACATCAGTGCGGAAGTGATAAGCACCGATTTTAATGGCATTGTGGAAGAAGGAAAAAAGTTGGCTGCTATTCACCCCAATATTGTTGTGAAAGTACCGATGATAAAAGATGGTATAAAAGCTATTAAATGGTTTACTGACAATGGCATCAGAACTAACTGCACTTTAGTATTTTCAGCTGGACAAGCTATCCTGGCTGCCAAAGCAGGAGCTACTTATTTATCTCCTTTCATCGGCCGCATTGACGATAGTAACTGGGATGGTGTTGAATTGATTTCCCAGATTTCTCATATATATTCTATCCAGGGTTTCAAAACGCAGATACTGGCAGCCTCAATACGCAATGCATTGCATATTGTAAGATGTGCTGAAGCTGGTGCTGATGTTTGTACTTGTCCGCTGGATTCTATTCTTGGGTTATTAAAACATCCGCTTACAGATATCGGTCTGGCTAAATTCCTGGAAGACGCTAAAAAGACTTTGTAAAATACTTCTTGAATAAGTTGGATTTCGAAATCACCTTTCAGGAAATCCTAAATCCGACAAAAAGCCATAACACATTAGTTTCTTACCGTTGAAAAGCGGAATTCAGTCTTGCAAATCCAATCAGTTCATCAGCCCTTGCACCAAAAGGACGGAAATACACCAGCACCATGTAACCATTTTCGGTTCCCCAGTAATTACCTTCTGTATTTTCCAAAGATGCATGAATACCGGTTTGTTTTTTATCGGTAAGGGTTACGTAAGAATAATTATAATATCCCTGCTTCAGATACAATGTTTTTTCATACACTCCCTTCTCTTCATTAAATACCATCCTGGAACTATCATTTTGTTCATAGTTGGTCAGTTCGCCAAACACATACACACTTTTTCCTTCATAAGCTTTATTACCCGGAGGTATGAAAGTAAAATGAGTCCAGGCATAATCACTTTGCCAGTAAGGATTGGCGTTATCCCTGTTTTCAATGGTATAAATGCCGTTTATGTCCCGGTAATAAACATATAATTGCTGGCGGCGTTCCCCATCCGGCTTTACATATACATCAACACGGTCGCTGGTATCAGAATCAAAAAGTTTATCCATTCTCTCACTCATCAACCGCAGGCTGCGGAGATCGATCCAACGCCATTCTTTCCCTGCGGAAAATGTAGTATTTTCTTCATCGCTGTATTCAAAATAATTACCCCGGAAAATGTTGGGCCGGTCTATTACCGAAGCAGATGACCATAAATTATTTTGCACCACCACCACTTTTAAATCCTGCGGCGAAAAAGTAGTGATTTGTGCATTAGCTGTATTTACCGCCACCTGTACCCGTTGATGTGTGCGGAAAAAATTGGCATTGAATGGCTGTGTTACCTGCGCAGAAACAGATGCTTTGTTATTTACTACCAGGAAACGTCTGGTAAAAATCAATTTAGAAGTATCATCGTTTAAAAAAACTTTCAGCAGATAATTGCCACCTTTTGTGGGAGCAGAATTACGTTCAGGAAAAATTGCCTGGTAATGAGTGTACCGGGTTTGTACAATGGAAGAGTTCCGGTAATTGGTTATTCTGTTACTCTGAAAGCCACGGATATAATCAAAGGGCTGGATATTGGCTGGTGTCCAGTCTGCATTGCACAACTGAAATCCGTAATAATAATACTTTACATCGGCATCCATATCATCAAAATGGAGCTCCAGTTGCTCACTGCCATTAAGTATGAGAATAGGGTAACTATAAATATCTCCGTACTTGTGCAGTTTTACACTTGCGATGTTGGGTTTGTAGATATGATCAGGTATCTGTGCGTTCGCAACCGATATATTTGCAATAAAAAATAAAAGAAACAATTTTTTCATCTGGAATTATACGTGTAATAAGTTCACAATATTGCAAAAATCAGGCAAAAAGATGGTGATATCTTTTTTACAGGCTTATTTTTGGTAAAGACAGAGAAAACAAATTGAAGGGTGCAGGCTTTATAGCAAACCGCATAGCATTTAACCAGCAGAAATCCTTTTCCAGGTTTATCATCCGGTTGTCAACTGTTGCCACTGCTATTAGTGTAATGGTGATGATAGTTACCCTGTCATTGGCTAATGGGTTTCAGGAAAAAGTGAGCCAAAAGGTTTTCAGCTTCCTGGGTCATCTCCGGATAGAGGAGAAACAGCCGGATAAAGCCATCATATCAGAAGAAAGCCCCATACCAAAAAATGACTCGCTGGTTGAAAGTATAAAAGCCGACCCGGCCGTTGTAAGCATCCATCCGTTTGCTACTAAATATGCCATTCTGAAAACAAAAGATGAGATAGAAGGTGTATTACTTAAGGGATTTGACAGTACGTATGATTTTACTCACCTGAAGCAATTTATAAAGCAGGGAAGACCTATACAGTTTAATGACAGTAGTTACAGCCGGGAGATAATGATATCCGCTTACACCGCCGAACAACTCAGGCTTTCAGTTAATGATAAAATACTGATTTACTTCATACGTCCTGATGGAAAAATTCGACCGGATAAATTAACAGTAACCGGTATCTATAAAGTAGGCATTGAAGAATATGACAAAACATTTGCTATTGGCGATATAAAACTTATTCAAAGGCTTAACGACTGGCAGGAAGACGAAGTAGGCGGCTATGAGATCTTTCTGAAAGATTATAAAAAGCTTACTGAAAAATCCGATGAGATCTATGCCATGGATAATTTTCCCCTGACATGGAATACGGTGACGGCAAAAAATATTTCACCCAATATTTTCGACTGGTTAAATATGCAGGATGTTACCCGCAATGTACTCATTGGATTTATGATCATTGTGGCCGTCATCAACCTCATAACCTGTCTTATTATTTTAGTGCTGGAAAGAGTACGTATGATTGGTGTTCTTAAATCAATCGGTGCTACCGACTGGACCGTACAAAAAATATTTCTCCGCCACTCAGCCCTGATTACTGTAACTGGCATCGTAATAGGAACAGTACTTGCCATTGGGCTGCTCTGGTTACAACAGGCAACTGGTTTTATCAAATTAAATGAAGAAGCATATTTTATGAGTACTGCTGCCGTAAAAATAGTGTGGTGGCAGGTAGGTCTTATTTGCGCCGGAACATTTGCTGTTTGCTTTTTAGTGATGCTGGTTCCATCTATACTGGTAAGAAAAGTGCAGCCGGTGAAAGCGATTCAATTCAGGTAAATCAATTTCGGATTAATATTTCGGATTGGCATCGTGACGGATAATTTCTTCAACCTATATGTGAAAGAATAATCCCTGTCGCCACCGCTGCATTCAATGATTCAGCTTTTCCTTTTTGAGGAATAGTGAGTTTATAATTTGCCAACACTGAAATTTCAGCACTGATACCTTTTGATTCGTTACCGATGATAATGATGCCTTCCTGCATTTTTTTAATCGTTGTTACATCCTGCCCTTCTAAACTGGCGGCATAAATAGGTAACTTTATTTGAGAACCAAGCCATTCTTCTAAATCCGTGTAATAAACTTTTACTCTTGCAATACTACCCATCGTCGATTGCACCACTTTGGAGTTATACATATCTGCCGAATCATGGCTGCAAACAATTTGTTCTACTCCAAACCAGTCGGCAATGCGGATAATAGTACCCAGGTTTCCCGGATCTTGTATATTGTCCAATGCCAGGGTAATTTTGTCCTTTGCAGTAAGGGATTTGCCTGTCTCGTTTACTTTATACTGTTTAACAATCGCCAGTACGGTATTGGCTGTGGTTAGTTGAGAGATCTTTTCTAATTCTATCGGGGTTACTTCTGTTACAGCCTTTTTACCAAGCCATTTTTGGTTGTCACCAATCCATTCTTTCAGGGCATACAGTTCAGTTACAGATGAAGCATCTGCTTCCAACAGCTCTCTTACTAATTTTGGCCCTTCCGCAATAAACAAACCTTCCTGCTGACGGAATTTTTTGTGGCCTAAAGTTTGAATATATTTGACCTTCTGTTTAACCAACATAGTTGTTTATTTAATTTATGTTACCAGTCAAGCCTTATTCTTATTCCACTTTCCGCAATTTCAGTATTGCCGGGGTATGCCTGTTACTCGCAACATCCTGTAGTACTATTGTAAAAAATTACCCGGCCAATAAACCTTTTGTTTACAAAACAAATATCAACATTACCGGTAACATTCCAAGCGACACCTCTGCGACGATAGCTTCCCGGTTGAAGGGGCAATTAGACGACAGTATGAAGTCAAGGTCTGTATCAAAGGTTTTATGGAGTGTAATGAAAAAGCCTCCTGTATATAAAAAAGAAAATGCGGAAAAGTCCATCGTCTACATGAAAGCCTTACTTGGTTCATTAGGGTATTTCAGGGATACAATTACGGTGGACACCGTTGTAAAAATTGTAAAAGGTGATCAGTATCGCACCACTGTCACCTTTGATGTAAAACCCGGAAAAGTAGTACGTATAGATTCTTTCAGTTATAATATTAATCAACAGGAATTGCAAAGCATTGCCCTGGTTAATCAAAAAGATGCATTGGTTAAAAAAGGTGAGCCATTTGCCAAAACAACCATTTCTTCAGAGTTAGACCGATTGGTTGATTTATACAGGAATAGCGGTTATCTGCGGTTTGGCCGGGAAGTACTGATTGGGCTGTGGGACACTTTAGATGTTTCCTTGCTTCGCCCCACATTTGATCCGTTGGAGCAATTAGAAATTTTGCAGAAACTAAAAGAAAGAAGAGAGAATCCTACTGCTAATCTTGAAATAAGATTAAGACCCGGTTTCGATAGCACCAAGCTGACAAAATATTATGTAGGTAATGTAATAGTATATCCGGAATATGGTACTGATACAATCAGTTACAGTCGTAAAGAAGAAATAGTGGATGGAGTAAAAATCATTTATTATCAGAAAATTTTCAAGCCATGGATTATACCGGAAAATATTTACTTCCGCCGTGGGGATCTGTATAATCAGAAAAAATATTTCAAAAGCATTAATCGCTTTAATTCACTTGGTGCATGGCGGTTAGTGAGTATTGAACCCATTCCAAGAAAAAATCTTGACACGGCCGACTTTACGATCAGGCTTACCCCGGCAAAAAAATATTCCTTCACTGCTAATCTTGAAGGAAGCCGTAACCAAAGTGCGGTTTCTGGCAACCTCTTTGGTATTGGAGTGAATGTAGGTATACAGAACCGGAATTTTGCAAAGGCAGCTAATATCGCCACCACCACTATCCGGTATGGTATTGAGTTAAGTGATAGCAGCTTTGTACAAACCAAACAGTTTTCGGTTGGCCATAATATTTATTTCCCCCGGGTAGTTCCAAAGATAAAATGGATACCTGCGAAGTTCAAAGAAAATATCAGGACCAGTTTAGCTTTTAACGCCAGCAACACGGAGCGAAAAGATTTGTTTAACCTTACTACGGTAAATGGTTCATGGGGGTATGAGCTGCAGTCAAACAATATTTTAATTTCAATAAGGTTGCCTAATATTGAATATTCTTATTTAAAACCGAGGCAAAAACTACTTGACCTTTTTGTCGGAAATCCGGCATTGAAAAATATCTTCACTGATGGGCTTATCGTATCCACTATTTTAGGGGTTACGATCACAAATAATAAAGAAAAAGTACAGAATATCTTCCGGGCCAATACTGAATTATCCGGATTTCCAGCTTCTCTCGTAAAGAATAATAAATTCCTGGATGATAATCTTTACCGGTTTATTAAAGTTGATGCCGAGATGATCAGGAAAATGAATTTTGGAAAAACTGCTTTAGTCTTACGTCTATTTACAGGAGTTGGTTATGAATTTAACTCTACTGTAAATCCTACCAAGAGAAATAACCTGCCTTTTTTCAAGCAATATTTTGCCGGTGGGCCTAATAGTATGCGGGCCTGGGCATTAAGAAAATTAGGAAGAGGATCCAGTCTAAGAGCATTTTCAGGAACGGGCAGCACCCCTGAGAGATATGGTGATGTTCAATTAGAAGGAAATGTTGAATATCGTATCCCGTTTTTTAAATTTTCCGGAATAAAAATAGACGGGGCTTTATTCACTGATATCGGTAATATATGGTTTCTAAAAAAAGCTGCTTCTCCATTAAATCCGGAAGAGGTATTTAACTTCGGCAGACTCACTAAAGATCTCGCTGTGGGTGTTGGGGTTGGCTTCCGTCTTGACTTCAGTTTTTTTGTGATCCGCCTTGATTATTCTTATAAAGCAAAAGATCCGAGCCCCGATCCTATTAAAAATCCGGGAGTGCAAAATAAATGGTTTGGATATAGCCTTTTAAAAGGCGATCAGTTTCAGTTAGGCATCAGTTATCCTTTTATTTTATAAAGAATCTTGCTTCACTTTTTCCTGGAAAGATTCAATGGTTTCTGCATCAGTCAACAAAAATTCTCCTATCCTTGTCCGGCAAAGATTACTGAGGTAAGCTCCGCATCCTAATGCTTTACCAAAATCATACGCCAGGCTGCGGATATATGTTCCGGTACCACAAACTACCCGGACATAAATAATGGGTAATCCGATAGTTATCGGATCTATTTTTACAATTTCAAATTCCTTTATAGTTACTTTTCTTGGTTCTAAGTTTACTTCTTTACCTTGCCGCGCCAGTTCATATACTCTTTTACCATCTACTTTGATCGCTGAGTGTGCTGGTGGCACCTGTGAAATTTCACCTATAAATTTTGAAGTGGCACTTTTTATTTCCTCGTGGGTAATATGATCAAATGGTTTGAAATTACCCGGCTCACTTTCCCTGTCATAGGTGGGTGTAGTGGCGCCAAGTGTAAAAGTGCCGGTGTATTCTTTTTCCTGCGCCATGTATTCATTAATCCTTTTAGTAAATTTTCCAGTGCAAATAATCAACAAACCCGTTGCCAGCGGATCCAATGTGCCCGCATGACCAATTTTTCTTATCCCTGTTATTTTGCGAAGCTTTTGTATCACATCAAATGAGGTCCATCGCAGGGGTTTATTAATTAAAAGCATCTGGCCTTGCTCCAAACTTTCTTTAGTATAATTCATTGTGGCAAATGTAAAACTTGTTACTGCGTCTTAATGCTTATCGCAAAAACAGGCAGGTATGAAAAAATTTGTTGACCAATAGGCTTTAATCTGCAGGAAGATCACATAATGGTTAATTAAATAGACATCCTGGTCTTCAACTCCAGGTATTTATTTATGGTATTCACGGTAAGGCTTTCAGGAGTAGTAAGAATAGAAGGAATACCATTCTTGTGTAATTCCTTCACCATCAGTCTTTTTTCATAAGCAAACTTTTCTGCTATTGTTTTGATATAAATATCTTCCAGCGAAGCCGTTTTTCGTTCGAGCAGCGATTTTAATTCTGTATTTTCAAAAAATACAATCAGCAGCAAATGATACTTGGCAATTTTCTTCAAAGCAGTCATTTCTCTCTGCAGGCTTTCCAATGATTCAAAATTAGTAAACAGTACCAGCAGGCTGCGGTTGGTGACCCTGTTGCGGATCACTGAAAACAATTTTTCAAAATCTGATTCCAGGAAATCTGTTTTTTGCCGGTACAGTTTTTCCAGTATCATGTTCATTTGCCCCGGTTTTTTATCTGCTAGTAAAAAAGTATCAAGATTTTTTTCAAAAGTAATAATACCGGCTTTATCCTGTCTTCCCAGCGCTACGTTTGATAATACTAATGAAGCATTGATAGCATAATCCAGTAATGTCATACCGGCAAAAGGCATTTTCATTACACGGCCTTTGTTGATGAGGCAATAGATCTGCTGGCTTCTTTCATCGGTATAATTATTTACCATCAGCCCATCTTTGCGGGCTGTTGCTTTCCAGTTGATAGTGCGATAATCATCACCCACTACATATTCTTTAATTTGCTCAAACTCCATACTGTGCCCGAGCCTCCGGATTTTTTTAACCCCTGCTTCCTGCAACCGGTTGCTTACCGCTAATAACTGGTATCGCCGCATCTGAACATACGAGGGATATACTTTTACCACCTGCCCCGCAGGGAAAATATATCGCCTTTTTACCAGTTGAAGGGGTGCATGAGCATACACATTTATATCATGAAAGACATATTCTCCTCTGGTGGTTGGTTTCAAAACATATTCTAACTGGTATTCCTCGTTTCTTCCCACAATTGCTTTTTTTATCCATTTTCTCTCCTGGAACTGAATGGGTAATTCGTCAATGGTGCTGGTACGGACAGGGAAGCCATAATGATTTGTAATTTTAATTACCACTTTATTTGGGTCTCCAATACTGAACCTGTCAGAAACTATTCGGTTAGCTTTTATTCCTTTTGGTTTACTATAAATAAGTATTGCATCAATAACAACAGTAATTGACAAGAGTAGTAAGATCAGTCCGCCGATGCGAAACATAGCAGGTTGAAAATAACTAATGACAAATACCACCGCTGCCGAACCGGCGATGTAATAAACGATATTGTTTAAGTAGAATGACTTAATCACAGGTTCATTGTTAATAGTTCATGGTTCATAGCTGGTATCAACCAACTCATCTCGGCACATCCATACCCTGAATAATTTGTTTGATTACATCATCCTCCGTTATTCCCTCCATCTCTTTATCTGGTGAAAGAATAATACGGTGACGAAGTACGGCGGGCACTACGGCTAAAATATCTTCCGGTGTTACAAAGTCTCTTCCCTGCATAGCAGCTATTGCTTTTGATGCATTCATAATGGCCAGGGAGGCTCTTGGTGATGCACCGAGATATATAGATTTATGACTTCTTGTCTGTTGAATGAGCTTCGCAATAAACTGCAAAAGCTTTTCTTCAATTAATTGAGTTTTTATCTGCTGTCTCAATGCCGCCACCTGCTGCGCATCCAGAGCTGGGGTTATCATATCCAATGCCCTCGTATTCCCCATACTGTTGAACTGAGTAAGGATAGCTAACTCTTCAGCTTCTGTTGGATAAGGAACAATGATCTTAAAAAGGAACCGGTCAAGTTGTGCTTCTGGTAAACGATAAGTGCCTTCCTGCTCTACTGGGTTCTGCGTAGCCAATACCATAAATGGTTGTGCCATCGGATACGTTTTTCCATCAACTGTTGCCTGTCGTTCTTCCATTATTTCCAACAATGCAGATTGCGTTTTTGCAGGAGCTCTGTTGATTTCATCTACTAATACAAAATTGCTGAAGACCGGGCCTTTCTTAAATTCAAAACTTGCTTCCCTTGGGTTGAACACCGGGGTACCTAACACATCAGATGGCATCAGGTCGGGAGTAAACTGGATGCGGGAAAATGCTGCATTGACACTTTTCGCTACCAGTTTTGCAGTGAGGGTCTTTGCAACACCCGGTACACCTTCTATCAATACATGGCCGTCGGCGAGTAAGGCAGCAATAATAAGCTTCACCATCTCGTCCTGGCCCACAATGATTTTTTTAATTTCATTACGGATTGATAGAACCGCATTATTCAATACGGTGAGGTCGGTGCGCTGCTGAAAAATTTGTTCTTCCATAATCTGAGGTTATTAATTTTAATCCTTCTTTTCTCTCCATGTATGGAAAGTGGTGGGAGGAAGGTCATGCTTTTTTATAAAATAATTCCAGTTGTTTATGAAAATTAGTCAGTTGTTTGTGGCTGATTGCCGGTGCATCATCCAGGTACTTGATAAATGAAACGATTTCACGGACTTCCTGTTCCTCTGCGCCGGATTTGTACTGCAGTTTTTTTATAAATTCCTCATCCAGCGACCCGGTTAGTAATTTATATTTATTACGGACATGCTCCAGGAAATACGCCGACATTTTACGACAAAGATTTTTATGGTCGCCTTTATCAAAGTATAAACGGCCAATCGTTTTTACAAAATCCATTGAATCATTTGCCGGCTTTGTTACAACAGGGATAGTTCGTTGCTTCCTTCTCATTTCCAGCAGCACATAGAGCAATAAAGTAAGAATAGCTGTTAATAAGGCTGCTTTTAATCCGGGGTAACGGGACAGCACATTGAACCAACCTTTCTTCTTCGCATTATTTTCATCCAGAAATCTTTTATTTAGATAATATTCATCCCATACCACTTTAGTTGCCCCCGGATTTATAACTGATAATGCCTTGTCATAATATCCGATGTTATCCTTATGCAACAAAAAATAATTAGTAAACGCCATTGGAGCCAGGTGAATATAAAGATTTCCCTTTCCTGCCCGCAAACGGATAAAATTTGGCTGACCAAGATCATCCACACCCAGCACTTCTGTGGTATTTTTATCAAATTTTGAAAACGAAGCGTCTAATTTTCTGCCGGGGTATGTGTAAGAAGTTTCCTTTTCAAATGGAGGATTACCCAGCGTAACATCCAGGCTGTCTTTTACCGTCATTTCATCATCGTAGTAAGATGAAATATCGGAAGTAGTTACCTGGCAATCCAGTATATCTCCTGCAGAATAAGAAATAGTTCTTGCACTTATAAAAACATCATTTCCCTTTTCAATAAACGAAATCAGTTTTTTCATTTCACCCTCGTCAGCATTAAACTTACCAGTAATGATGACTAAAGCCTGGCCAGATTCATAATTTGAAAGAGAATCCCAGTAACCCGGCTCATACCGGTTTGTGTAAATAGAAGCTTTGGGAAAAAGATGCTGAAGTCCTTTAAAAGCCACATAAGTTCCGTAAGGTATCTTGTCCTGTTTGTTCAGGGTTATGCGTTCATCCAGTTGCTTTTCTTTCCTGTTATTCCCCGTTAGAATAAGTGTTACGATGGCTACCGAAAGCAGCAAAGCAAGAATATATGGTAAATATTTTTTCAACTTTATTTCAAGGCTGAATCAAACTGGTCAAATTCACTGCGAATTACTTTATACGCATCTTCGCTAACATTAAACTTCCCGTACCAGCTATATTCATAGTTCCGGGTAATGCGGAAAAAATTTTTATAATAGCCAGTTGGATGCAGCTCCAGCAAATAATCAAGATTGGTTTTATCCTGTTTGTAACGGAT
>JBKJLR010000162.1:0-5333 GCA_046596865.1 Chitinophagaceae bacterium | reverse complement strand
TGTATGAAATGTTTCTTGGCCCCGTAGAAATGAGCAAACCCTGGGATACCAAAGGCATTGAAGGGGTACATCGCTTCCTGAAAAAATTCTGGCGATTATACATGGATGAAATAAAAGGCTTGATTGTAACAGATGAAGAACCCACCGCAGCAGAATTAAAAGTATTGCATAATACGATAAAGAAAATTGAACAGGATACAGAACGATTCAGTTTCAATACCGGTGTCAGTGGTTTTATGATTGCTACTAACGAACTCACCGATTTAAAATGTCATAAAAGAAAAATACTGGAGCCACTCCTAATATTATTAGGTCCCTACGCACCACATATAGCAGAAGAGTTATATGCGCAGCTACGCAATACTCCTTCTCCACCAAGTGAAGAGGGTCGGGGTGAGGTTTCTGTATTGAATGCCACCTACCCAACCTTCGAAGAAAAATATGTAATAGAAACCACCAAAGAATATCCTGTTTCTATTAATGGCAAGCTGCGTACTACTATGAATATTTCACTGGATGCCGCACAACCGGAAGTAGAGAAAATGGTAGTAGAAAATGAAGTGGTAAAAAAATGGCTGGAGGGCAAGCCGCCAAAGAAGATCATTTATGTTAAAAATAAAATGATCAACGTTGTAATTTAATAAGATTCTTAAAAGTATTTTTAAAAATAAAAGTCTATTCTTCCCTCCCCCGGAAAGATTGTCCCGCACAACGGGAGGTTGAAACATTTTAGCATAAATGACTTTACGAAAGGGGCACCTGCTTGCCGGTAGGCAGGGGTGTATATTTGTTCATTTTCAAAGACCCTTTTTACCAAAGGTATTCGCTGGAGGGTAAAGCCTTTGAAGCAAGCGGTATACAACCTGATATACTTGTAATAAATAATTTTCAAAATAAACGAACAGGCAAAGACCCGCAATAGATAAAGCGGTTGATGAAATACTTACAGTTGAAATAAAAAAATTTGAACTATTTGCAATAAAACTTTGATAGTTTATATATTATTAAGAAATTATTGTTTTGATCCAAAAAATAAATAACTTGTTCTCGAACTTGTAAAAGTTAAGACCAAACTATAATATCTGCTTGTGAAATATATATTGTTTTCATCCCTGTTTTGTATGCAGATATGTAGTGCAAGTGTATTCTACCCCCAATGAATTATTACTACATAATTTATTTATTTTAAACCAGGATTATGATGAAATCATTACTAAAGCCAACAGTTTTTTTCTTTTTTCTTTTTTTAGTTCAAACGGGTTTTGCTCAAAGCGATCCGGATGTGCCGGATTTTTCCAAGTATAAAGTGAACAAAGAAGAATTCATGAATAGGAGGGCTGAAGCAATTGGACTTCGCAGAGGTTTTGATAAAGACCACCCTTTAGATCCCAGAAAGAGGATAGATGCTGTTAACCTGATGCAACAACAAAAAACAGAATTGCAAAGCAGAACTTCATCCCCGACAAGTCCCTGGGTTGAACTTGGTCCCAATCCAATTCCAAATGGACAGGTTGGCACTGGTCCCCAATTGCCTGTTTCGGGCCGCACCATTTCGATTGCTGTGCATCCTACAAACCCGGACATCGTGTATGTTGGTACTGCACAAGGTGGTCTTTACCGCACACTTAACGGGGGCACCACCTGGGTACCACTTCTCGACAATGCTTTAAGTTTAGCAGTTAATACAGTGGCAATCGCACCGTCACAACCCAATACAATATTTGTAGGCACGGGTGAATCAGGTTTTTCAGCGGACGCCTTTTTTGGTGTCGGTATTTACCGCATTGATAATGCCAACTCTGCAACACCGACTATTACAGGACCCATCGGCGGTTCCGTTTTCACGGGACGGGCCGTAAGCAAAATTGTCGTTCACCCTACTAATCCAAACATCATTTTTGCATCTTCCACTTCAGGCGTTGGCGGTATTGGTGCTAGCTCAAATGGAGTACTTGCAAACAGGGGCATTTTCCGCTCAACAGATGCATTAAGTGCTTCCCCAACTTTTACACAATTAACTCTTACCGGACTGGGAGCACAAACCAGAAATATTGTTGATGTTGTAATGGATCCCGGTAATCCCGACTTGGTGCTTTGTACTGTCGGCGATTCATTTGGTTTAGGGGAGGGCGGCGTATATCGGTCAACCAATGCATTATCTCCAATTCCAACTTTTGTACGCACATTCACAGCAGGTGTGGGAACAGAAGCGTCTAGAACAGAACTTGCTCTAAATCGTAGTAGTGGCGGAGTAGTTACCGTTTATGCAGCTTCTGGTTTTAACGGCGGAACGGTTCAGCGTTCAATTGATGGAGGTGCCACTTGGACACAAACCATAGATAACAATTTTTGTACACCCCAGTGCTTTTATGATATTGCCATTGACGTTGATCCTACCGATGCAACCAGGGTTTATCTTGGAGGTTCTCCAACATTGGTATTTGGCATATCAACCAATAGTGGGGCAACTTTTACCAATAACGCTACAACAGCCAGCGGATTACACGTTGATTCGCATGTTATTTCAGTTGCGCCTTCCAGTCCGTCTACTATTTATTTCGGTTCAGATGGAGGAATTTATAAATCCACAACTTCAGGTACTACCTGGGTTTCACTAAACAATACAACATTCCGTGCTACACAGTTTATGAGCTTGGCTGTTCACCCTACCGATCCGAATTTTACAATTGGCGGTACGCAGGATAATGGAACAAATTGGTATCAACCTGCAGGTACATGGATCAGGGCTGATTTTGGTGATGGTGGTTATTCTTTGATTGATCAGAATGCGGCTGACAATACAAATGTTACCATGTACCATACTTATTTTAATGCTGCAACTTTACAGGGTTATGGAACAGTAAATACCACTGCTTCTGCTACTGAAGGTAACTGGACTTTCAGGGGTTGTAATGGTGTTGCGGGAAATGGAATACCCTGTGGTGGTGCAGTTCTTTTCTATGCACCAATAGAACAAGGACCTGGTAATCCGAATACTATTTATTACGGTGCTAATATATTATACCGGTCTGCTGATAAAGGTGTAAACCATACGGCTGTCAGCCAAAATCTTACAACTGCGATTAGTGCTATTGGCATATCTCCGCAAGATGATAATGTAAGAATTGTTGGCCAGAGTAGTGGTGGGCTTTTTGGAACTACCACAGGGTCATCTATACTAACCAATCTTGATGCAGGTAATGTAGTACCAAACAACTTTATTGCACGGGCCGTAATTGATCCAAATAATATAAATACTGCTTATGTAACCCTTTCTGCTTTTGGTGTGGTAAATGTCTGGAAAACCACAAACCTGAATAATGCGAATCCCACATGGATAGCTGCTGCAACAGGTATTCCATTGGTTCCGGTGAATGCGTTTGTTGTTGATCCTGCTAATTCAAATAATCTTTATGCAGGTACGGATATTGGAGTATATGCATCAACGGATGCGGGTGTCTCATGGGTTCCATATGGTACAGGTTTACCGGTAGTTGCTGTATTTGATATGGCAATTGCACCGGGTAATAAACTAAGAATTGCTACTCACGGAAGAGGTTTGTGGGAAGTTTCAACCCTTCCTGTTGTAACAGCGCCAACAGTCACTATTAACCAGGCTGCAGCACAACCAGATCCTACGAGTATTTCTCCAATTAATTTCACGGTAGTATTTAGTGAACCGGTAACAGGTTTTGCAACCGGTGACATAACATTGAGTGGAATAGCCGGAGCAACTACTGCAATTGTTTCAGGAGCAGGCCCAACATATAATGTTGCTGTTTCTGGTATGACAAGCAGCGGAACAGTAATTGCTACTATTGCTGCAGGTGTGGCAACAGGTACAGTAAATATTACTGGTAATGCATCATCTACAAGTACAGATAATACGGTTACATATAATCTTCCTGCTGTGGTACCCCCAAGCGTAACCATCAACCAGGCTGCAGCACAACCAGATCCTACGAGTGTTTCGCTTATTAATTTTACTGTAGTCTTCAACGAACCGGTAACAGGTTTTGCAACAGGTGATATAACACTTAGTGGAACAGCCGGAGCAACCACTGCTGTGGTTTCAGGAGCAGGCCCAACTTATAATGTGGCTGTTTTTGGTATGACAAGCAGCGGAACGGTAATTGCTACAATTGCTGCAGGTGTGGCAACGGGTACAATAAATGTTACCGGGAATGCAGCATCTACGAGTACAGATAATACGGTAACTTTTAATTTAGTTGCAGCTTGTACCACTTTTACAGGTTCAGTTGGTCCTGCTAATAGTCCTACAAATCTAAGGGCTAACAGAGATGCAACTATTGCTACTTGTGGTGTTCCTGGGGCTTGCGTAGCAGGTTTAGCAGGAGCTTTACATTATGTACAGCATACCTGGACAAACCCTGTTAATGCTGTTCAGTGTGTTACGGTAACTTATACCAACCCCACAACTAACTTTAGTTTTGTAACAGCGCATCTTGGTTCTGTTGACATTACCAACCTTTGTACGAACTTCCTTGGTGACCCCGGAGGAAGTGCCCTAGCGGGAGGTACACCAATTGTCTGGTCATTTAATGCTCCGCCATTAGCAACAATAGTTTTCCATGTAGGTAACGTTACTCCCGGACAAACGGCAGATTACTCAATTCAAGTAAGTGCACCTATTTGTGCAGGGGCAACAGCGCCAACAGTAACTATCAACCAGGCCGCAGCACAAGCAGACCCTACGAATGTTTCGCCCATTAATTTTACAGTTGTATTCAGTGAACCGGTAACAGGTTTTGCAACCGGTGATGTAACTCTTAGCGGAACAGCAGGAGCTACTACGGCAATTGTTTCCGGTGCAGGACCAATGTATAATGTAGCTGTTTCTGGTATGACAACCAGCGGAACGGTGATTGCCACTATTTCTGCAGGCGTAGCTACTGGTACTATTAACGTTACCGGAAACCTTGCTTCTACCAGCACTGACAATACGGTATCTTATAATATCTCCCCGCCTTCACCTTGTACACCAACTGCACCACAAACTTTTACAAATAGTACACCTGTAGCAATTTCTGCGACAGGAACCCCGGTCGTAACATCCACTCTTGTTGTTGCAGGAGCGCCGATTACTTTATATAATTTAAAAGTGCTTACAAATATCCAGCACACATTCAATGCTGATCTGGATATTACCATTACATCTCCCGCAGGAACTGTTGTTACCCTGACCACTGATAACGGCAGTTCATTTGACAATGTATTTAATGGAACTACATGGGATGACAAGGCTGATCCGGGTAGCCAGGTTCCTTATACGTCTAATCAAAATGAGGTTACTGAACATACGTACGCAAACC
>JBKJLR010000159.1:0-4471 GCA_046596865.1 Chitinophagaceae bacterium | reverse complement strand
CGAAGATGGCAGCAATGAGAAGATAAGTGCAAAAACAGTAAATATGTTCTTCATGTTGCTAATTATTTCTCTTCCCCGACGAGTCTCCTCCCGCATAAACTAACTAAGTTTCAGACTATCCGCAGAGGGACTCGTCGCTTTAAAAACGAGTCGCTTCTTATTATTCTTCATCATCAAAATTCATAAACTCCCGGTAATCTCTTACTTCATAAATTCCTTTTTTTCCGCTGATGTAAAATGAAGCCGAACTGTGAACATAATGTATAGAATCAGCCGCCAGCTTCCATTTCCCCGAACAAGGATTGTTATGAATATAATTCAGTTTTTGCATAATGAACTTTTCTGTTCTGCACTCCTTCACATCAAATGAATTTTTCCATACTTCATGTATTTTACCACGGCTTTTATCTTTAGCCTGCACATCTTTCTGCATCCTGGCCAGCATTTCATCATTTTTTGTCTGTTCTAATCTCTTTACTATATCATAGGCCATAAACCGCTTCCCGTTCCCAATTATCGTATTCAGTAATTGATTGCCACCTGCATAGTACAGCAATACATGCAAATGATTAGGCATAATAACAAAGCCCGTTACTATATGTCCTCTATCGTTAAGTATTTTAAACCAATTATAGATCAGGTTATAACCATCTGTCAAATGTATTAACGGAAGCCATGCATGATTTGTAAACGTAATAAAATAAATACCCGGCTTAGGTACTTTCTGATGCAGGGACATAAAAGAAAGTTACGGTATTCCGACGAGTCCCTCCGCAGGGTTTCTCATAACTTGAAGATGTTGTTGGAGGAGACTCGTCGGGAAAGTAAATTATTTCTCTTCCCCCACGAAGTCTCCTACCGCATAAACTAACTAAGTTCCGACTCTCCGCAGAGGGACTTGTCGCTTTAGAAAGTTACGGTATTCCAACGAGTCCCTCCGCAGGGTTTCTTATAATTTTTTCCCCTATATATTTGGAAATGTTGTGTAGAGAAAGAGATGATAGAATTTAAGTTCTCCTTTAGCACAGTGGTTTTTACAACCCGGAAAAATAATCATATCCTTTCAGGTCAGCCCAGTAATCCGGTGTTCTTTTATTGTCAAAATACATGTAGCCTATTCGCTTCAGGCTTTTTACGCCATACTTTACAGGGATAATTAAACGCAACGGAAAACCCTGGTCCATAGGTAATGGTTTCCCATTTAACTCATAACATAATAATGTTTGCGGATGCAGGGCACTGGGCATATCAATACCGACATAATATTGTTTGTCGGGTGTGCTAAGTCCAAGATATTTGTTAGCAGCTTCTGCATCTAAGTTATAAGCTTTCATAAAATCAGAAAATTTGACACCACCCCAATGAGTGATCTGGCTCCAGCCTTCAATACATTTAAAATTAAATGCAAACTCAATTTTTGGTAATTTCTTAATGTCGTTAAGCGTTATATTGAGGGTGTCACCTTTTGTTCTTATTACATGCATAGCCCAGGTGGCAGTATCAAAAGCCGTTTTCATACCTAAATCTCCATTCACTCTTGCCGGGTTAGCTGCCTGGGATAAAGGATATTCTTTTGTGAGATGCTTATCGGATAATATTCTTTCAAATATACCTTCATTCACATCCAGCACTTTTCGGATGGCCGTACTGGTTTTTCCAGACGTGGCAGGTTGTTGACGAAGCGATTTCCAGCCCCAAAAAGCAGCACCCGCCAATACAAAAAAGAAAAAGAAAGAAACAACTGTCTTTTTCATGATAAGCTGGTTGGTGTTCAGCTTTGAATTTTTCGTAAAAATATTTTGAAAAACATTTCCCATAACAATTATTTTACTGGTTCTTCAGTTGTTGTTTCCTCTTTAGTTTTTTTCACTTCAAAGCCTGTTATCATCGCCCTGAAATTATTCCACCCGGCTTTGATGACCTGCAAGACATGAACGAGAAAAAATAAAACATAACCGATGGTAAGGGCGAAGTGAAGGATACGGGCCATTTTATATCCGCCAAGCAGGGAGCATAGCCACCCTAACTGAACCGGCTTGTAAATAGCCAGCCCGGTAAGAATAGAACCGATTCCCATAAAAATAATAGCTGTGTAGGCGATACGTTGCGCTGCATTATATTTCCCCGTAATCGGTGGTGATTTTTTGCGGATATGCAGATCATGCAATAAGACCTGCCATGCTTCTTTAAATGATTTCCGGTTGGGCATCAGTAATCTCCATTCGCCTGAAATAGCGGTGTAAAGAACATACGCAATCCCATTTAAAAAGAACAGCCACATAAAAACAAAATGATATGCCATTCCCTCTGAAAGACGAAAAGGAATTTTTAATGCCTGGTTAAATGAATCAGGGAAAAATTTTAAAAGTGTAGTGCTCCCAAATCCAATTTTATAAACATCATTGGCCCAATAAATAAGCAAGCCACTCCATATCATAATTGCCAATACCGGAAAATTTAACCAGTGGAACCAGCGGATAGCTAATGGATGTTTTTTTACAATTTCTTTGCTGGCCATGTATAAATTTATGAAATATATGTAAGTTACTGAAACGAAAGGGGAAACAGGCCGCAAGGTTAAGATTTGATTCCAAAGGCTTTGTCAGGGTAATGACAAAAAAAATCTCCCGCTACATGGCAGGAGACTGTTATTTCTGATATATATCACTTATTTAGGAAGAACTACATGATCAATTACATGTATCACACCATTACTCTGGTTTACATCTTTGATCTTGATCTTTGCCATACCACCATTTTCATCTTTCAGCCAAATCTTGCTTCCCTTCTTCATGATAAAAAGTTTTCCACCAGCAACGGTAGTTAATTCTGCTTTGCCATTACCTGCTTTAATCATTTGTGCAAGTGTTTTCGAATCCAGTTTACCTGAAACTACATGGTAAGTTAAGATACCTGTTAATTTAGCTTTATTGGCTGGCATAACAAGAGTTTCTACTGTACCGGCTGGTAACAGGCTGAATGCTTCATTTGTTGGAGCAAAAACAGTGAAAGGGCCTGCACTCATCAACGTTTCTACCAATCCGGCAGCCTTTACAGCAGCCACCAAAGTAGTATGGTCTTTTGAGTTTACAGCATTTTCTACTATGTTTTTAGAAGGATACATGGCTGCGCCACCTACCATTACCGTTTTTTCGTCCATCATTTTCTGACCGAAAGAAACATTAAAGGCCAATGCTGCTATCAGCATCAGTCCGGTTGATTTAAAAGATTTCATGCTTTTTAATTTTAAGTTTTATTATTTAAGTGAGTTATTCCGTTGGGAATGCAAACAGATACGGCAGCCGGAGAAGATTTAGATTTTGAAAAGAAATCTTTTTTTATTTCACATATTGGTAATTTTGAAAACTATAATCAAAACTTATTCGTATGGCGTACTGGCTGGTGAAATCAGAACCCTCAACCTATAGTTGGGATGATTTCGTAAAAGAAAAACAAACCTGCTGGAGTGGGGTCAGAAACTACGCAGCCCGCCTGCACCTTCGTAATATGAAGAAAGGCGATGAGGTTTTATTTTATCACAGCAATGAGGGAACCGATATTGTTGGAATTGCCAAAGTTATTAAAGAGTCTTACCAGGATCCTACAACGAAGGAAGACAAGTGGGTGGCCGTTGATTTGAAACCGCTAATAAAATTAAAAAATCCTGTTACACTGGCAGTAATAAAAGCAGATAAAAGATTAAACAATATGGCATTGGTCAGATTAGGCAGATTATCAGTACAGCCTGTTACAGAGGAAGAGTGGGAAATAGTAATGGAGATGGCGGGAGAAAAATAATTACCGGTTACTGGTTTTTGTTGCAGACTTCTTTCTTCAAAAAATTTCATTTAACAAATTTGGCAGGTTACTTTTTGTGGTGTTGTGGTATCAATAACTGATTCTCACATTTTAACCCTAAAAAAGTATAGCCATGAACAAACTTATCATCGGGCTGCTCGTAGTAGCAGCCGGAGCAGGAACCTTATTTTATTTTAATCAAAAGAATTGTAGCAAGCCAGCACATGATTCAATAGTAAAAGAATGGATCGTTGGCAAATGGAAAACAAATGCTTTAATGGCAAACGATTCCAACTTCAGTAAGTATCAGTTTGATTTTCAGAAAGAAGGTAATGTCGTCAGGAGTCTTAATGATTCTGTAAAAACTGACACTTCCTACTACGAATGGAGCAACGCCCATGAATTGCTGTGGAAAGAAAAAGCCAGCGACTCAACAGGTAAAGTTTATGTTGTATCTAAGCTGACAATTGATAGTCTGCAGGTTCAGACCCGGGATAGTACAATTATTCTGTTTACAAAAGTGAAGTAAGATTTTTTTGAAAGCAGCCTGGCTAAACATATCAGGTTGCTTTCTTATTTTTATGTATGAAGAAAAAAGTAGTCATCCTTACCGGTGCCGGCATCAGTGCTGAAACTCGCTTAAAAACATTCCGCGACAGTGATGGCCTTTGGG
>JBKJLR010000208.1:0-3481 GCA_046596865.1 Chitinophagaceae bacterium | reverse complement strand
CGTCCGCAACAACTACTTTCTGGTGAACCCGGCTCTCATCGTTTTATCTGGGATATGAAATATGATGCGTTGAACATCCCTCCCTCCTATCCTATTGGAGCTACATATATGAATACGGCACCCGACCCAACTGCCCCATGGGTAATGCCGGGAACATACACAGCAAGATTAACTGTTGATGGAAAAATCTTCGACCAAATATTTACAATCAAGATGGATCCAAGAGTAAAAACATCAGTAAAAGATTTACAAGCACAGCATGATCTATCTGTTCAATGTTATAATGGAAGAAAACAATGCATGAAGATATTGGAGGAGATAAGATTATACCGTTTGATGCTGCGTGGACAGATGACGAATCCTCCTGTTACCGTTGCAGATGAGTTGAACAAAAAAGATAAACAAGCGGCCTTACTGGAAAATAATCTGCCGGGAAGTAATGCCCCCAGTTTCAGGAGAATGAATAATTCCTTTGCTTCCATCTTTAGTTTATTGCAGGATAGTGACCAGCCTCCCACCACACAGGTAGTAGCCGCACTGATCGAAATACAAAAACAATTCGAGGAATTAATAACAAAATGGAAGGTCTTGAATGGCAAATGATACGTTAATAGCCAACTGATTAGCTGCCTTTGCCCGAAAGGGCTAATGCCTTACCTTTACGCCATCAATAAAAATTATAATAATCTGATATTATGGCTGATATTTTTGAAAAATTATTGAAGAATGCAGGCCCACTTGGCCAGCATCGTGAAAGAGCACATGGTTATTTCGCTTTTCCAAAGCTTGAAGGAGATATTGGTAATCGCATGAAATTTCGTGGAAAGGAAATGATCATTTGGAGTTTGAATAATTATTTAGGTCTTGCCAATCATCCGGAAGTAAGAAAAGCGGATGCTGACGGAGCAAAGGAATTTGGTTTAGCAGCGCCTATGGGTGCCCGGATGATGAGTGGTAACAGTACTCTTCACGAACAATTGGAAGCTGAACTGGCTGCCTTTGAAATGAAAGAAGATGCTGCTTTATTAAATTATGGATACCAGGGAATGGTGAGCATTATTGATGTGCTCTGCAGCCGGCATGATGTGATTGTGTATGATGCAGAAAGTCATGCCTGCATTATTGATGGATTACGTTTACATCCAGGCCATCGTTATGTATTTAAACATAACGATATGGAAGATTTTGAAAAACAAATGCAACGGGCCACTGCTTTAATTGAAAAACAAAAAGCCGGTGGAATATTGGTAATCACAGAAGGTGTATTTGGCATGGCTGGTGACCAGGGACTTCTCGAAGAGATTGCTGCATTAAAAGATAAATATGATTTCCGTTTGTTGGTAGACGATGCACATGGTTTTGGCACATTAGGAAAAACAGGTGCCGGTGCCGGTGAAGAGCAGGGTGTTCAGGATAAAATTGATTTATATTTTTCTACGTTTGCCAAATCAATGGCTTCGATCGGTGCCTTTATCGCCGGTGATAAACAGATAATTGATTACATACGCTACAATATCCGCAGCCAGATATTTGCTAAGAGTTTACCCATGCCATTGGTAGTAGGTAACCTGAAGCGGCTGGAATTATTAAAAACACAGCCACAATTGAAAGCAAAGTTGTGGGAAAATGCGTTGAAACTTCAAAAAGGTTTAAAAGAAAAAGGGTTCGACATTGGAAAAACCGATTCGGTCGTTACCCCTGTTTATATGAAAGGTGATATTCCGGAAGCTACTGCCATGGTAATGGACATCCGGGAAAATTATCACATTTTTTGTTCGATTGTGGTGTACCCGGTTATACCTAAAGGCCATATTATTTACCGTCTTATCCCCACCTCTGTACATACAGACGATGACATACAACAAACATTGGAGGCTTTCTCGGCAACCAAGAAAAAATTAGACGCCGGAGAATACAAAGTAGAAGCCATTCCCGATATGGCGGATGCAACCGGTAAACGGTTTGATTATCTGACTCAGAAGCTAAAAAATAAATAAGCACCATAATATTTCCATAAATCCCGTATACAAAATGGGGTTTTTATTTATACGGCAAGCCGGTTTAGGTTGTTTGCTTTACATTTACAATCATAAAATTTTACACATGCGTAAGCTTTTTTCCATCCTGTTTTTACTGCCATTGTTTGCCCTGGCACAAAAAAAAGAAATCACCTTAGAAGACATTTACAAGAACAGAACTTTTGCAGGTGAACCTGCTACGGCGGATTTCGGGCAAACCAGTAAAGATCCGGTGATAGATCCCAAAGAACTGAAAGATGAGAAAGGCAAATCATTCGAACGTTTTGAAGATATAATCTACAGTTCTACGTATCCCAATACTGTTTTAATACGAAAAGGAATAGAATCCATCTATCGTCATTCTTCAAAGAGCTATGTATATCTATACGACGCAGTTTCCAAAAAACTGGTCAAACTTGATACAACAAAGATCATGCATCCCACCCTGTCACCGGATGGCAGTAAGATCGCCTTTGTAAAAGACAATAACCTTTATCTCTATGAAGTAACCTCTGGTAAAACAAAAGCAATAACAACTGATGGCAAATGGAATTTCATCATAAATGGTAATTGTGACTGGGTGTATGAAGAAGAATTTAGTTTTACCCAGGCTTATCAATGGAGCCCGAAAGGAAATTATATTGCGTACTACCGTTTTGATGAGAGCAATGTAAAAGAATACCAGTTCACCCAGTTTGATAATACTTACAATAAGCAATACACTTATAAGTATCCAAAGGCTGGTGAAGAAAATTCAAAAGTGGATATTCATATCTACGATATTGCTAACAACAAAAACGTAAAAGCAGATTTTGAAAAAGGCGATATTTACATCCCCCGTATTAAGTGGACACAGGATGATAATTCCTTAGTTGTTTTCTGGATGAACCGTTACCAGAATGAATTGAAACTTTTGCTGACAAATGCAAAATCAGGAGACAGCAAACCGCTTTACCAGGAGAAAAATAAATATTTTATCGACATAAATGATGACTGGCAGTTTACAAAAGATGGCAGAAACTACCTGTTCACCAGTGAAATGAATGGGTATAATCACATTTATATGTACAGCATGGATGGAAAAAGAAAAATCCAGATAAGTAAAGGAAATTATGAAGTAACCAGTATAAATGGGGTTGATGAAATTAATAAGAAAATCTATTACACCATGGCCTATCCCCGGCCAATGGACAGGAATTTTTTTGTAACAGATTATATCAGCATGAAAACAACTCAGCTGACACAAGGTGAAGCTACCCACCGGGTAGAGATGAACAGCAATTTTAATCAATTTTATGATTACCGTTCTGATATCAATACACCACAGATGGTAACATTAAATCGCATCAACTTTAACAGGAAGAATGAAGTGGAAGGTACTGCACTGATAAAAATGGTAAATGAGAACAGCAAATTAAAAGTAAAGTTAGATGAGTATGGATACGGCAAAGCTGAATTCATCA
>JBKJLR010000339.1:0-3888 GCA_046596865.1 Chitinophagaceae bacterium | reverse complement strand
CTGTTCCAGGATAGTATGATCAGCCAGGTTTTGCATATAATGCCAGGGGCTGTTA
The DNA here is from genome assembly GCA_046596865.1 of Chitinophagaceae bacterium. Classification (GTDB taxonomy): domain Bacteria; phylum Bacteroidota; class Bacteroidia; order Chitinophagales; family Chitinophagaceae; genus JJ008. The sequence continues at coordinate 3,833 of JBKJLR010000339.1, read as the reverse complement.
AAATAAGCATCATCGTCAAAATACCCTTTTGTGTATTCTGACAGATCGTATACACCGCTCATTGCTATTACTCCATTAATCAGATCAGGACATTTCAGAAATAAATTCATGCTGTGCAGGGCGCCAAAAGAAGCACCGCAGGTGATGATGGGTGTTTCAGAACTGGTATTGGTTCTAATAAAGGGAACTACTTCATTGAAAACATACTCATTCCACTGCTGGTGGCGGATAGATTTATTACGTGGATCCATTTCATTATTCAGCCAGCTTTCATTATTAATACTGTCAATGGAAAACACTCTTACTTTACCGCTATCAATAAAAGGGGCGATATAATCCATCAATTGAAAACGTTCATATTCCAAATAATCAGCAGCGGCAGTTGGCACCAGTAAAAGAGCAAAACCATAATCACCATAGCTGGCGATGGGCATTTCTTTATTCAAAGAAGGGCTGTACCAGGATGCTAATTCTCTTTTCATTGGTCATTTTTTACGAAAATAAGTAAATCCGGCCGTTCACCCTCTTTTCGTCATCTACCTAAAACCCGGTAAATTTGCGGCCTTATGGAATTGCCGAAAAACTTTGACCACAGTACCGCCGAACAGAAATGGTATCAGCATTGGCTTGATAAAAATTATTTTCACAGTGAGCCGGATGACCGTGAGCCTTACACGGTTGTTATCCCACCGCCCAATGTAACTGGTGTGCTGCACATGGGTCATTGTCTTAATAATACCATCCAGGATATATTGGTGCGCCGTGCAAGGATGCAGGGAAAAAATGCTTGCTGGGTTCCGGGTACTGACCATGCTTCTATTGCTACGGAGGCTAAAGTCGTTCAAATGCTCCGGGAAAGAGGAATTACCAAATCCTCGCTTAGCCGGGAAGAATTTTTGAAATATGCCTGGGAATGGAAAGAGAAATATGGTGGCATCATTCTGCAGCAGTTAAAAAAAATGGGTTGCAGCCTTGATTGGGAACGCACCAGTTTTACCATGGACCCGGATTATTATCAATCGGTGATTAGTGTGTTTATTGATTTATATAATAAAGGATTTATTTACCGTGGCAAGCGGATGATAAACTGGGATGTGAAAGCTAAAACTGCATTGAGTGATGAAGAGGTAATCCGTAAAGAGACGCAGCAAAAGCTTTATCATTTAAGATACAAACTCGATGTGCCGGGGGATGAATATATTGTTATCGCCACTGTTCGTCCGGAAACGATAATGGGTGATACCGCTATCTGTGTGCATCCCGATGATGAACGATACAAACACCTGCAGGGCAAATTTGCTTTTGTCCCATTGATTGATCGTCGCATCCCTGTTATTAGGGATGAATATGTGACGATGGATTTTGGAACTGGTGCATTAAAAGTAACACCGGCTCATGATATAAATGATAATCTACTGGGGCAAAAACATAATCTTGAAGTTGTTGATATATTTAATGAAGATGGAACACTGAATGCGGAAGCGCAGATATACATTGGTGAAGACCGGTTTGAAGCAAGAAAAAAAATTGCGAAAGAGCTGGAAGAAAAAGGGGTTTTATTAAAAACAGAAGACTATACAAGTGAAGTAGGATATTCTGAAAGAACAGATGTTGTAGTCGAGCCAAGGCTATCCTTGCAATGGTGGGTAGATATGAAAAAAATCTCCGGACCTGCTTTATCTGCTGTGGCTGATGATGAAATAAAATTTTACCCTGCAAAGTTTAAAAATTTATACAGGCATTGGATGGAGAACATTAAAGACTGGTGTATCAGTCGCCAGCTTTGGTGGGGACACAGGATACCGGCCTGGTATGATGGGGAAGGAAGATTTGTTGTGGCGGATCATGAGGAAAAGGCAAAGGAAATGTTCAATACTCAATTCGCAATTACCAATGCTCAATTGAAACAGGATGAAGATTGTTTAGATACCTGGTTTTCTTCCTGGCTTTGGCCTTTTGAAGTATTTAAAGGATATAGTAACCCTGATAATAAGGAGGTAAACTATTACTACCCTACTAATACGCTGGTGACTGCGCCAGAAATCATTTTCTTCTGGGTAGCACGGATGATAATGGCTGGTTATGAATACAAGGGCAAAAAACCTTTTAACGAAGTTTATTTTACTGGTATTGTTCGGGACAAGCAGGGAAGAAAAATGAGTAAAAGTCTTGGCAACTCTCCAGATCTTCTTAAAATGATTGAAGACGAAGGTGCTGATGCCGTTCGCTTTGGCATTATGATCTCCTCTCCGGCCGGTAATGACCTGATGTGGGACCAGGCTAGTAATGAACAGGGAAAATTTTTCATTAATAAAATGTGGAATGCTTTGAAATTAGTCAGGAGTTGGGAGTCGAGAGTCGGGAGTATAGCCACATCAAATGATTTTGCCATTCAATGGTTTGAGAACAGATTGAGTGAAGTAAGAATTATATTAGACGAGCAGTTTAAAGATTTTCGGTTAAGCGAATCATTGAAAACAATTTACTCTCTTATCTGGGATGATTTTTGTAGCTGGTATCTCGAATGGGTGAAACCAGGTTTTGAACAGCCTATTGATAAATCCGTTTATGAAAAAACAGTTGGCTTCTTTGAACAACTGATGCAATTACTTCATCCATTCCTGCCGTTTATTACAGAGGAGATTTATCATCAGTTAAAAGAAAGAACAGATGATCTTACAGTAAAACTATATAGTGCTACCAACCCTGCTGATAAAACTATTTTGACAAATGCCGCTTTACTAAAAGAGGTAATTACTGCTATCCGTGATGCAAGGAACAAGAATAAACTGAAACCGAAAGATACTATCCGGCTGCACATACTTACTGAGAATAACGAAACTTACAAATCCATTGAAAGTATTTTACTGAAACAGGTAAATGCTCAATCAGTTTCTTATACATCAACTTTAGTAGCCAATAGCATAACGGTAGTAGTTCAAAAAGACAAGTTCTTTTTAGAAACAACAACCGAACTGGATACTGCTTCGCAAAAAGACCAATTACAAAAAGACCTTGACTATCTGAAAGGCTTCTTAATCTCAGTAGAAAAGAAACTTAGCAACGAACGATTTGTGCAAAATGCAAAACCAGAAGTAATAGAAAGTGAGAGAAAGAAAAAAGCCGATGCAGAAGAAAAAATCAAGGTGATTGAAGAGAGCTTAGCTTCATTATAGTTTCTCAACACAGAGATACAGAGAAAATTGAGTTGCACGGAGTTCCTCTCTGTGTAACTCCTAAAACTCAAGAACTCTGTGTTAATACTACCTCGGAATAATACTCACCGGTAACACAAACTCAAATACCGTTCCTTTAAATCCATTGAACTGGTCCTGATCCAGCAACTTGCTTACCCGAAATCCAAATGTCAATGGGTACTGGTTCCACCACCTTGTGTCAATAAATATTTCTCCACCAACACTCCGCTGATCTCTTGTCGTTTCTTTATTTTTTGAATACACTTTTGTAAAATCATAAAAAAGATTAGCTCTTACCCTTTGCAAGTACACTATATTACCAAAACCCCAATCAGGATATAGTAGTGGTAAATGATAATTAGCCGATAAACGCCACATTCTTGAAAAATAGCGGCCAATATATCCTCTTGAATATGCAAAGCGGTTGGCAAAAGAAATCTGTGCCAGTGTATCTCTTTCCTGGAAAGAACTTGTCAGCAGCAAATTATGTGTTGATAATAAGCCCGGTAAATATAAAGAGCCGCTTCCGGCAAACTGGTTCCCTTCGTATTTTGTAATAGCATGACGATAGGAAGCAGATAAAGAATAGGCAAACCGGGGATAAATATGCTGTGGCGCCTGCTGCACCTGCTGGCT
>JBKJLR010000324.1:0-7088 GCA_046596865.1 Chitinophagaceae bacterium | reverse complement strand
AAAACTGAGCCAGCAGATTAAAGATGATAAATAGACTTGAACGCATAAAGTCGGGCTTTCGTGATATAAAGAAATATAAAATACTGTTTGTTCGTTGTCTTTTTCACTAACCTTAATCTTGACGGTCAACGTATCTGTATTAAATATACTTGATTTTTAGAAGGAAATCATACAAGAATAAGACTTAAAAAAAAAACCCGGCTTGTGGGCCGGGGTGATAGTTATTATAATTCTATATTATTTTACGCTATCGTTACATCTTTATCCAAATATACATCCTGTACCGCATTCAATATTCCTGCACCTTCTTTCATCGGCCGTTGAAAAGCTTTACGGCCAGAAATCAATCCCATACCACCGGCTCTTTTATTTATCACAGCAGTGGTTACCGCTTCGGCCATATCACTTTCGCCGGATGATGCGCCACCGGAGTTGATAAGACCTGCACGGCCCATATAGCAGTTGGCTACCTGGTAACGGCAAAGATCAATCGGGTGATCAGAGGTGAGTTCAGAATAAATGCGGCTATCATTTTTACCATATGCAGATTCTTTGGTATTCAATGCAAGATAACCACCATTGTTTTCGGGTAATTTTTGTTTTATAATGTCTGCCTGAATGGTTACGCCCAAATGATTGGCTTGTCCCGAAAGATCGGCAGATACATGGTAATCTTTTTCTTTGGTTTTGAAAGCCGAATTACGGAGATAGCACCAGAGGATAGTAGGCATCCCCATTTCATGTGCCATTTCAAATGCCTTGCTTACTTCCTGTATTTGCCTTGCTGATTCATCGCTACCGAAATAAATGGTGGCACCAACAGCAGTAGCTCCCAAATCACTGCATGCTTTGATGGAAGCAAACATGATCTGGTCAAACTTATTAGGATAGGTAAGAAACTCATTATGATTCACCTTTACAATGAAAGGTATTTTGTGTGCATACTTTCTTGACAGAAAACCTAAACCCCCGTAGGTAGTAGCTACCGCATTGCAACCACCTTCGATGGCCAGCTTAATAATATTTTCCGGGTCGAAGTAGATAGGATTTTTAGCAAAGGATGCCCCTGCACTATGTTCAATACCCTGATCAACAGGAAGTATAGAAAGATAACCGGTGTTGGCGAGGCGACCTGTATTATACATCAGTTGCAGGTTGCGCAATACATTCGGGCTTCGGTCGCTGTTGATCCAGATACGGTCAACAAAATCAGCACCGGGTAAGTGTAACTGGTCTTTTGAGATAGTTTTTGACTGGTGGTTGAGCAGGTAATCGGCTTTGTCGCCAAGTAGTTCAACAGTTTTTTTATTAGCCATGCTGGATTTAATTTTTAGAGGGGCAAAGATAAGGAAAGCAGAGGAGTTCGGAGTCAGGAGTCGTTAGTCGGTACTGTCTCAGTTTGAAATAGCCTGGAACCACATAGACAGATAGACCACATTAGAAATAAACACATAGCTTCAGAGTAACCTATGGGAAATCCTATGTTTCTTATGTGGCTATGTGGTTCAGTTTCATTTTAACTATGTCAATATTCAAACTAACCTACTACCCATTAGTCAGAAGTCAGTAGTCAGGAATCTGTATCATTTAGAGAATACCATTTCTTTAAACCATTCACTCCCGACTCAATATCAGTCTTCCAAACCGCTTTGCAACTTAGCGATGAGAGCCAGGTTTTTACGGAGCATTTGCTTCATATTCATTTTCACTATTTCTCCCTGCGACTGGCATTTTAAAAAAGCTGGGTTATGGTGATGCGCCGCCAGCTCACTGCCCAGTTGTTTGGTTTTTTCGGGGGAAGAGATGGTGTCTTTCATCATAATATCTAATAATTCTTTCACCCGGTAGCGGGATGATGCAAGCCTGACAGACATCATGGTTCTTTCTTCCGTCTGATACTGGTCAATGGAATCTTTGTTGAGATGCTTCATCGTAAGGTCAACAAAAGAATAATTCTCTTTAAAGAATTGCGGCAGGTATAAATTTTTCCGCCCTTCGTAGGATTGCTGGTCAAAATCAATACAACGGATGCGGTATTGATAGTCTTCAATATCCGGGGTAATATCAATCACAAAATTATAACTGCGCATATCACCCAGCAGGCGGACGAAACAACGTTCATTAAATTTTACAAACTCTTTTGCCAGACGTATTTTATTAGTTTCAGACTTTTCCATCATTTGCTGAATAAATACATCACCCGGAATGCCCGGAATATGTTCTTCTACCAGGGTATTTTGATAAATAAAATAGGTGAGGCGATTTGGGGACAGTATATGCTCCAATTCCAGTCCATAAATTCTTGAAGCATCTGCAACTTTAATATAGTAATGGTCGTAGTTATCATTGAACTTGTTGACAATGCGTATCCGGAAAGGATGAGAGTTGCCAAACGAACAGTAATCAATACGGGCTACATCAAGATGTTTTGTAAAACTGAGATCACCTTCTGTTTTTAAAATGGCATACGTTTTTACCAGGCCCTCACGGATGAAATTCCAATCCCGGCTGTCGTAAGAAGTTTTTTCCCATAATGTGTCCTTGCCGTTTTTATCTAGTATGGAAGTTGACCAGGTATAATTAAGCAGATTTTCATAGGACACGGGCAGCTTCACTTCACGACTATGAAGTTTCAGGTAATGGCGCAAGGAATCATTGACCGGGTACATTGGTTTTTTCCGGGAAGGTTTATCTCCTTCTTTAATTTCCCGATCATTTTTATTTTCAGTAAAACTCATAAGTGTAATAGTGTATTGTCCATACTGAACAGGTTCCTAAGATCGATTATATTATCTGTCGGCGCAATTTCATAAAATATTCCCGGGCTTGTAGCAGACGACTACCATACCAACTGAACATTTCACCATCTGCCAGCAAAATTTGGGTGTTGGGCAACTGGCTTTGTAATTCATTAATATGTTTTTGTTTGAAAGGGAAGGGTTCTGAAGAGAGCAGAAGCAGTTGGCAGTCTGCAGCCTGTAGTTGGTCAATGCTTATTTCCGGGTATCTAATTTTGTCAGCAAATATATTTTTGAAGCCTGCGGCCTCCAGCATGGAATGAATGAAAGTGTCACCACCAATGGTCATGAAGGGATTTTGCCAGATAAGATATGCAGTCTGGAGTCTTGAGCACTTAGCCGGGAGTTGGACAAAGTTTTCTTTGATATCGGAAATTACTTTATTTGCCGCCTGCTCTTTATTTGTAATAAGGCCGATTTGTTCTATCATATCATATGCCGAATCCAGACTGTTGACATCACTTATCCAAACCTGGTAATATTTTTTTAACTCCTCAATTTGTTCTTTTACATTTTCTTCTTTATTAGCAATGATAAGGTCGGGCCGCAGTTGATGAATTGTATCCATCTTTATTTGCTTGGTGCCACCAACCCTTGTTTTTGTGCGAAACCATTCGTTGGGATGCACACAAAATTTGGTAATACCAGTGACTTCTTTGTCTAATGCTAAATCAAATAATAATTCTGTTTGAGATGGAACAAGGGAAATAATTCGTTGAGGTATGCCGGCTATCGAAACACTTTCTCCGGTCTGGTCAATAAAAACAGGCATGCAGAAATTTGTTGCAAATTATACTAATTATAATTCTCTATTGACCTGGCAGTAGTGAATAAATAAAAATGATGGGGAAATTTGAAGGAAGTAAAAAAGTTCACCGCGCCTCCTGCTAATTTTATTTAGCAGGAGGGTTCCGGACTTTGAATCTTTTCATTGGATTTGGACACGGTGACACTCGGGGTCGGTTTTCTAGGATCTCTTCTGGACTTAAGGATTGGTTTTTCGAATGGATCTGGACTTTAAATGGTTTTAAATTGGACCTGGATTTTAATTGGTTTTTCTAAGGATTGGTTTTTTCGGTTTGTTTCATAGGATGATTGTAAGACAAATGTAATTGGCAGTTTGTTAAGATTATAGAGCAAAACAACTACATTTTTTTACGACAGTATTTACCGCTTTTATCGTAAACATGGCAGCCACTTATGCGGAAATACACAGGCCTTACCTCGTAGTTTTACGAAACCCTGGGTACGCAAACGATAGCATTAATGTTTTCAGTGAATTGAATCAATATTGTGTATTAATTGCCGAGTGATTGTATCACATCGTATTTGGTGACGATATGATAATTGCCAGCTTCATCTTTTGCCAGTACAGCCCCATTTTCTTTGTTGATGAGGTGGCTGAGCTTCTCGACCGGCGTATCAAAAGCAACCACAGGAAAGGAGGGTTCTAGTACTTCCTCTACCGTTGAGTTTTTTATTTCGGGGTTGTTGAATATTTTTTGAAATAAGCCGCCTTCACTGATTGCACCCAGTGGGCCATTACCCTGCCCGACTGAGTCATTCAGGCGGGCATTCATCACCGGAATTTGTTCAATATCATACTTTTTCATCAGTTCCCCTGCTTCTAAAACTGTTTGGGAAGCCTCAACTGTGATCAACCGTTTTGTTCCCCGGGCACTTATCACATCCCGGAATGTTTTTACATCAAGGAAACCTCTTTCTATCATCCATTGGTCGTTGTAAATTTTACCGACATAACGGCTGCCGTGGTCATGAAAGATGCAGACAACAAGATCATCTTTTTTAAGTTTGCTTTTTAATTGCATCAATCCCTGTATGCAACTGCCTGCGCTGTAACCGCAGAAGAGCCCTTCTTCTTTTGCCAGTCTTCTTGCCATAACAGCCCCATCTTTATCTGTCACCTGCTCGAAATAGTCAATCACACTCATATCATAATTTTTCGGAACAAAATCTTCGCCGAAGCCTTCGCTGATATACGGATGTACTTCGTTCATATCAATTTCACCAGTACGAAAATATTTGGTGAGCAATGAACCAAATACATCAATTGCCCAGATCTGAATATCCGGATTTTTTTCTTTCAGGTACATTGCTGCGCCGGTAACAGTGCCACCCGTTCCAGCCGTGCAAACTAAATGAGTGATTTTTCCATCAGTCTGGTTCCAGATTTCAGGGCCGGTTGTTTCATAATGCGCCTGCCGGTTCGCCAGGTTATCATACTGGTTCATGTGGTAGGAGTTGGGTACTTCCTTGGCCAACCTTGCTGCCACACTGTAATAACTTCGTGGATCATCCGGCAACACATTAGTAGGGCACACAATTACTTCAGCCCCTACAGCTTTTAATATATCCGCTTTTTCTTTGGATTGTTTTTCAGTGGTAACAAAAATACATTTGTAACCTTTCACTACGGCGGCTAATGCTAATCCCATACCGGTATTACCGCTTGTTCCTTCAATGATAGTGCCGCCGGGTTTCAGCTTACCTTCTTTTTCTGCAACTTCCACCATTTTTAATGCCATGCGGTCTTTAATAGAATTACCCGGGTTAAAATAATCCACTTTGGCCAATACTGTACAAGGAATGTCTTTAGTAATTTTATTCAGCCTTATAAGGGGAGTGTTACCAATTGTTTCTAATATATTATTCTTGATATCCATAGTAATTTATTTCTGCTGCAAAGGTAATGAAAGGCCGGGAGTGGCTCATTAGCAATAGTAGAATACAAATAAAAGCCTCTACTATCCTTGTACTCTTCGATAAACTCAGAGCTCAGTATCAGAAGAGTCGTACCGGACTCAATGATATTACATCATCAGGCTTCTTTGCGAAATTCTTTTCTTTTATTGCTGTAATAATTATCCAGTAGAAATAATCCGAGCACTACATTGATCATCATAAACATATTTATCCAGGTATTACTAAAAAATTTCCCAAAGTCAACTCTGTTCAGGTTTTTGGTAATGACGCTGTCCGCACCTGCATTCCAGTCCATTTGTGCAAAACCATAAATAAGGAAACCAGCAAGCATGGCAATGAAAAAGAAGCCGATGCTCCAGATAATTTTTTTGTTGATATAAGATTTGGCAGCTGGTGCAATATGCAACTTCGAAATTTCTTCCATCACATTTTTACTGAACCGTAAAGAAGGAGCTTCCAGTTCAGATGATTGTAACAGTTCATTTACCTGCAATAGTTCATTATACGTTGCTTTCCATTCAGCATCGTTTTGCAGCAATTGTTCAATCACTGATTTTTCATCAGGGGAAACAGTTCCGTCAATAAAATTCCAGAGACGCTCCTCCATATGATGTTGTGTATTCATACAACTTAGTTTTAATTCAATTTAAATTTTTTACTTCTTCAGCAAAATAAGTTTCCATTTTCGCTTTTAACCTTGTTCTTGCCCGGTGTAGCCGTACTTTGGCAGTATTAGTTTCAATACCCAAAATCTGAGCCGTTTCCTCTAATGATTGTTCAGCTTTATAAAATAAGGTGATAATTTGGGCATCATCCGGATTTAATAATCCAATTGCATCATTCACCATAGCTAACTTTGACTTTTGTTCTACCATATTTGCCCGCATCCCTGAATCCTTGTTGTCGGCTGCTTCAAATACTTTTTCATTGTCTAAAGAATGAATATCCAATTTCTTTTTCCTCAAAAAACTGATACTGGTGTTATGGACAATGGTATAGAGCCAGGTGGTGAATTTGGATGCTCCTTTAAAATCAGCCAGGTATTTATAGGCCTTAATAAATACATCCTGCGCCACTTCTTCAGCATCTTCCCTGCTTTTTACCATCCGCATGGTCAAGGTAAAAACATAGTTTTGGTAACGGTTGACCAACCCGGCATAAGCCTGGTAGTCACCACTTAGCACTTTGCTAATGATTTCATTATCATTCAGTCCGGTTGACATCCGTAATATAAGACTACATGATAATCAGTTAGGTTACAGTACAAATTACGTTTATTTTTAGCCATCTTTAATAAAGAAGATGCCAACCCGGGAATTTACAGAAAGCCTGTAACCTGTTTTAGTCTTGTGTAGTCATAGTTTCTGATAAACGGTTTCCAAAAAAGTTCTTTAAGGCTGTAACCAGATTGAAAGACCTGTAGTCATAAAGAATAACAAAACAAATTATTCAACAATAAAATCAGAATTTATGCACGGAGAATATTTAATACCGATAGTAATGTTTGCAGGCGGATTCGCTATGATATTTGGTATTTATTATTTAAAAACCCGCCAGAACCTGGCA
>JBKJLR010000297.1:0-2676 GCA_046596865.1 Chitinophagaceae bacterium | reverse complement strand
CCTCTCTCCTACTTGCGGTAAATTTGTTTTGTGATTCGACGATCCATAGAAATAATTACCAGCAGTTTTAAAATGGCCCTGCAGGAATTGTGGAAGAATAAACTCCGCACTTTCCTGTCGTTGTTTGGCATCACGATCGGCATCTTCTGCATAATAGGTGTGCTGGCCACGGTGAACAGCCTGGAAAGAAATATTCAGAATGAAGTTAAATCACTCGGAACCAACACCATTTATGTTGACAAATGGGATTACACTTCAGGCGGTGGCGCCGAATATCCCTGGTGGAAATTTGTGAACCGGCCGGTGCCCAAATATTCCGAAGCAAAATTCATTAAGGAAAGAACTACGACTGCCAGGTATGTAGCCTTTCGCATCAAAGCGGTAAGTGATGTAGAATTTAAAGCCAACACTCTTTCTAATGTAAATATTTATGGCATCAACCCGGATTTTAATAAGATACAACCCATAGAACTAAACGATGGCCGCTATTTTTCTGAAGCCGAATTTGACCGGGGCAGTAATGCGGTAGTAATGGGTTATGATGTGGCCGAAAAATTATTTGGCTCTGCTGAGGTCGCTGTTGGAAAAGAAGTGTCCAGCCGGGGAAAAAAAATCCGCATCATCGGGGTGATCAGGAAACAAGGAAAACAATTGATTGGCGGTTGGGATTTTGACCAGAGTATGGTGATCCCTTACCAATTTGCCCGTGGCATTATGAATGAACTAAAGGCTGATCCGTTGATAATGGTGCAGGGACAGGATAATATCAGCAGCAAAGCATTAAAGGATGATCTAACAGGAACGATGAGAGCAATTCATAAACTTACTCCTACCAAAGAAGATGATTTTGCACTAAATGATATTAATGATTTCAGCGATACTATCAGTTCGTTGTTTGTCGGATTGAATATTGGTGGTTGGGCTATTGCTGCGCTGTCATTAATTGTAGGAATGTTTGGTGTGGCCAATATTATGTTCGTTACAGTTAGGGAGCGGACCAGCCAGATAGGTTTGAAAAAAGCAATTGGTGCCAAACGGCGGGTGATACTCGCAGAATTTCTCTTAGAGTCAGCTTTTCTTTGCATCATAGGTGGCTTGATTGGTCTGACACTTGTTTTTCTGTTGACACAAATTTTGAGTAAAGCACTTAGTTTCCCGGTTTTTATTTCTACCGGCTATATGGTGCTGGCCGTTGGTATCTGCATCGTCGTTGGCATCGTGGCTGGATTTATTCCTGCCTTACAGGCGGCAAAGATGGATCCGGTGGAAGCGATAAGGAGTAACTAATATGCCGATACCCGGGGGCGCAGACTTTAATGGAAAAGCTAAAATCAATACAAAGTATCATTAATAAAATCATTGTTACTTCTAAAACTTAACCAGCACATTGGCACATCTTCTAATTGGCAAATCATGATTTCTATTTTAGCCATAGAATCTTCCTGTGATGAAACATCAGCTGCAGTCTGTGTGGATGGAAAAATTATGTCTAATTATACCGCCAATCAAACCATGCATGAAAAATATGGTGGAGTGGTTCCGGAATTAGCATCAAGAGCTCACATGCAGAATATTGTTCCAGTGGTGGATGATGCTTTAAAAAATGCCGGATGTGAGTTGAATGAAATTGATGCAATTGCTTTTACCCAGGCACCGGGGTTGATCGGGTCCTTATTGGTTGGGGGACAATTCGCCAAATCATTAGCTCTTGCCTTAGATAAACCATTGATTGCAGTGCATCATATGCAGGCACATGTACTGGCGAACATGATAGATGATCCCAAACCGGATTTTCCCTTTCTGTGTTTGACGGTCAGTGGCGGACATACACAAATTGTTTTATGTGAATCATCTGCCCGCATGAAAGTAATTGGCGAAACAATTGATGATGCGGCCGGTGAAGCATTTGATAAGTCAGCCAAGTTGCTGGGGCTTCCCTACCCCGGTGGACCCTTAATTGATAAATATGCACAGCAAGGCGATGCCCACAGATTTAAATTTCCTGAACCAAAGGTTGATGGACTTAATTTCAGTTTTAGCGGATTGAAAACTTCAATTCTTTATTTCTTACAAAATGCAGGAAAAAGCAATTTGTTCAAAGAAGAGTTTACCGCTACTGATGAGGAGAAGCAATCTTTCATACAAAACAACCTTGCCGATATTTGTGCTTCTATACAGCACCGGATCGTTACTATACTTTTAAATAAATTGAAGAAAGCATCAGGGGAGACAGGGATCACTGATATTTGCCTGGCTGGAGGAGTGTCAGCAAACAGTGGTTTGAGAAAAGCTTTTGTGGAAACCGGGAAAAAAAATGGCTGGAACACTTTTATCCCCGCCTTTGAATATTGTACGGACAATGCGGCCATGATTGCAATTACAGGTTATTATAAATATCTCGCTGGACAGTTTACTGATATATCCGTTAGTTCAACAGCAAGAGCAAAATGGTAAAATAGAGTGATGAACAACCGGTGTTACTAATCATGCATATTGCAAAAGCTAAAAAAAATTGTTTTTTCTGAAGATCTGAAAGAATATTACTGCATGTCTACTTCCTATTTTCAATTCAAACAATTTACTGTTCACCAGGACATGACTGCTATGAAAGTGACAACCGATGGTTGTTTGTTTGGTGCCTGGGTAGCTGCGGGAATTAATTATGAAGACCCGATA
>JBKJLR010000147.1:0-7993 GCA_046596865.1 Chitinophagaceae bacterium | reverse complement strand
GCACACATTAAACCAATGTGGGCAATGGAAGAATAGGCAACCAATCTTTTTAAATCATCTTGCTGAATAGCGATAAGAGATGCATAAATAACCCCGACCAGTGCAACACAGGTAATAAAATCAGCCCACTGAAAGGAAGCAAATGATACTACCGGGAACAGCCAGCGAAGTAAACCAAATACACCCATTTTAACCATTACACCACTTAATATCATTGTTGTGGCAGCAGGAGCTTGCTCGTAGGTATCCGGTTGCCAGGTATGAAAGGGGAAGATGGGCATTTTTATCGCAAAAGCAACAAAGATTAACCAGAAGACTACTGTTTGTTCTTTCCTGGATAATACCACATTGTAAAAAGAGTCAATAGCAAATGAATGATCCGCTGTATTTGAATAGATGTAGAGAATGCCTATCAGCATCAACAAAGAGCCAATAAAAGTGTAGATAAAAAATTTAAACGTAACGGCGATTCTTTTTTCACCTCCCCATTGAGAACAAAGAAAATACATCGGTATCAAAGCCAGTTCCCAGAAAAAGTAAAACACCAAAGCATCCATGGCTAAAAACACCCCCATCATACCAGCCTGCGCCAATAACATAAGGGCAAAAAAATTGTTAGGTTTTTTATAAGAGCTGTTCCAGGTGGAAAGAATAACCAGTGGATAAGCAATAGCGTTTAGTAAACAAAGTAGCTGCCCCATTCCATCCAGTCGTATAGAAAAACTGCTGCCTAACGTTTGCATCCACTCACCATGAAACTGTAAATATTTATCGTCTTTCAATAGCGTTAACCCCGCCAGTGAAATACCCAATGTGGCAATAACAGAAAACAATGTCCAGGAACGAACAGCTTTATCATTCTTAAAAAAGAAAGCAGCCAATCCGGCCAGTAAGGGTATTAATATGAGTAAAAGAGAAATCATATGCCGCTGATCCGCCGCTGCGGTGAGTTTATATTTCTTAAATTATATTTTTCCTTCTCTTTCATCCGCTATTATTTTCGCAGGAAGAATTGTACTGCAAAAATCAATACCATACTTACTACCATCAATAACACATAATTGCCCACTTGTCCGCTTTGCAGCCACCGCAACTGGCGGCTACTATAATTTACCAGCCTTCCCACACCATTTACCAGATCGTCAATTACTGATTTTTCAAAAATTGAAGTGAAGAAAGCTCCTAATTTATTTAACGGATTTACAATCATTTTCTCATACCATTCATCTACATACCATTTATTCTCGAGCACTTTGCCAAAACCTCTCGCTTCTCTCCTTTCATAGTTTCTGAACTTAAACCAGGCGAAAATTATCATACCTACAACTAATGCTGTTGACAGGCCCATTAAAATATATTCTGTAGAATGAGAAACGGTATGCACAACCTGTGGCTTAATAACCGGCGATAAAAATTCGCCCAATTTATCTCCGCCGTGCATAAATACTTCCGGTATTCCAACAAAACCGCCAACGATAGAAAGCACCGCCAATATTATCAGGGGAATCGTCATAGCGGGTGGGCTTTCATGCAAATGGTGTTCCTGGTCATGTGTTCCTCTGAATTTTCCCGAGAAAGTAATAAACAACAAACGGAACATATAAAAAGCTGTAAGCAAAGCCGTAAACAAAGCAATTGCATATAAAACCGGGCTTTTCTCAAATGCACTCAATAAAATAGCATCTTTAGAAAAGAAACCGCTGAACGGTGGAATACCAGCAATGGCAATACAACCCACCAAAAAGGTGATAAAAGTGATCTTTAGTTTTTTGCCCAGTCCCCCCATATTCCTGATATCCTGCTCGCCACCCATGGCATGAATAACACTACCACTACCCAGGAACATCAATGCTTTGAAGAAGGCATGAGTCATTACATGGAATACAGCTGCCACATAAGCTCCTGTACCCAATGCCAGGAACATAAATCCTAATTGACTGACTGTAGAATACGCCAATACTTTTTTTATATCATTTTGTTTAAGAGCAATAGTAGCCGCCAGTAATGCCGTCGCCAAACCTACATACGCCACTATATCCATAGTAACAGGTGACATAGAATAGAGTATGTTGCTGCGGGCAATCATATAAATACCGGCTGTTACCATGGTCGCCGCATGTATCAATGCCGATACAGGTGTAGGACCGGCCATTGCATCAGGCAACCAGGTATATAAAGGTATCTGGGCACTTTTGCCGGTGGCACCTGCAAAAAGTAATAATGTAATGACAGTAATATCAGTACCATTCAGTTTGGCAAGACTGGCTGCACTGAAAACTTCGGTAAACGAAACAGTACCGGTTTTTGAAATCATCCAGAAAATAGCAATAAGAAAAGCGAGGTCACCAATCCGGTTCATAATAAAAGCCTTGTTGGCTGCTTTATTGTACTCTTGTTTTTTGAACCAATACCCAATCAGCAGATATGAACAAAGCCCTACTCCTTCCCAACCGATGAACATGATGACGAAGTTGGCGCCCATGACCAACAATAGCATCGAGAAAATAAACAGGTTGAGGTAAGCGAAATATCTTCCAAAATGTTCTGACTTTTCCTCCTTCATGTAAGAAGTGGAATACACATGAATAAGAAAACCTACTCCGGTTATTATCAGGAGAAATAAAGAAGACAGCTGATCTATTTGAAAAGCAAAAGGGATTTTCAATGAACCAACCGAAATAAAATCAAAATAATGGGCTACATGAATATTGCCGCCCCTCACTTCAAGAAATACCCAGATACTCATAACAAAAGAAGCCAGAATGGTCCCGCATCCCACAACACTTACCGCTGACTTAGACAAATGTTTTCTTCCTAATCCATTAATCAAAAAACCGATTAGGGGAAGAAGAGGAATTAAATACACTATTTGTAATACATTCTGCATAAATATCAACGACTCTAAATAGTTACTTCTAAAAAATTATCAGATTCACATTATTATAAGACTCCAAAAGTCCCACTTGGGGATTTAGGGGGCCTCTAATGTTTTAACCGATTCAAAAAGTTCACATCTACTGAATGTATATTTCTATACATCATTACAATAATCGCCAGCCCCACACTTACCTCTGCTGCCGCCACCACCATAATAAAAAATACAAATAACTGTCCATCCGTGCCGGCGTTCGCATTGATGGCTGCATTCTTCAGGTAATGCATTTTTGAAAATGCTACCAGCAATAAATTGACCGCATTTAACATCAGCTCAATGCACATGAATATGATAATCGCATTGCGGCGTGTCAGCACACCTACAATGCCAATACTGAATAAGGCAATAGATAGAAATATGTAATAATTTACCGGCATATTATAAATGAATAACCAATGCTGCTTTAAAACTTGTTTTTCCCAAATAATTAGTAGCCGGCATAGCATCAAATGAAATAATATCAAGAAGCTTTTTCTTAATAATACCTCCAAACAAATCAACCGCTTTGTAAGACGCACCTTTTGTAACTAATTTTACAATGGTTCCCAGTGACATAGAGCTAAGCCCTGAAACAATCAGCGTTTTCGCATTGGACGCCAAACTATCTTTGTTATCAGACAGTTTTTTGATCGCCCCATACAACGCTATAGCACTACCTGCATAATTTGTGATCCTGTACATTAACCTGCCGGTTTTAAAGGTGCTGAAAAGCTTATTGATTTCGGTATTATTCTTCGTATTCAATAGTTGTCTTACAATATCAATTTTGGGAATTTTATTTCTTCCGGAAAAAAATTGAGGTGCCCAGCCTTTTTTAACCTGCAATACTTTTCCAAGCAGGTTGTCAAGGCTGAAGTTTTTCAGGTCAATGATCTGTGCATCGGACTTTACCGTATTAAAAATGATTGCTGCAAATAGAAAAATAATAGCCTTTTTCATACTCTTTTGGATTTATTCTTTTTTACCTATCACCACGGCGCCAACCATGGCGCTTAAAAACAAAATACTGCTTATCTCAAATGGGACGACATACGTAGTGAACAATTCTTTTCCCAAATTCTTAATTAACCCTATACTTCCTTCGTTCACCAATGCCTGTTGCTGTTTAACGTCTGTATCTCTTAATGCCGCTACCAACACCAATAATAAACAACCGCCAGCCACCGCCCCCGCCAGCCTGAGCCAGCGATTCTTTTGTGCTTCAGATTCTTTGTTAAGGTTCATCAGCATTATAACAAACAGGAACAAAACCATGATAGCTCCGGCATACACAATAATGTTTACAATGGCGAGAAACTGTGCATTCAGCAAAATGTAATGCCCGGAGATAGAGAAGAAAGTAACGATCAGCCATAGTACACTGTACACAGGGTTCTTGCTGGTTATTACCATCAAGGCGCTGAATATGGCCACTACTGAAAGAAACCAGAATAATATTTGTGTGATATTCATTTCTATTGTTCCGTTAATCCTTCCTTAGTTCTTTACCGCTTTTTCTCCCACTGCTTTTTCATAAGCCTCTTTATCGGTAATGGGATGTGGTATCAATAAATCTTCTTTCTTATAAATAAATCCTTTTCTTCCATAATTAGACGGTGCAAAAGTCTGCGATAAATAAATGGCATCTTTTGGACAAGCTTCTTCACACAAACCGCAGAAAATGCAACGCAGCATATTTATCTCATATTTCGCTGCATACTTTTCTTCCCGGTACAAATTTTCTTCGCCGGGTAACCTCTCGGCTGCTTCCATGGTAATTGCTTCCGCCGGGCAGGCTACTGCGCACAAACCACAAGCGGTACAATTTTCTCTCCCTTCAGCATCCCGGTTGAGCACCTGCAAGCCCCGCCACACTTTCGAGAAAGATCTCGTTTGTTCAGGATAATTAATTGTCGCCTTCTTTTTAAACAGGTGACTGATTGTAATGCCCATTCCTTTAAGAATATTCCAGAGATAAATACTCTCCAGGAAAGTCATTGGCTTCCGGTCTACTTCTTTTGCTCTTTGTGTTAACATAATGCCCCTATCTCCGCCAACTGGCGGACGATTTTAAATTTTCGCAAATATAAATTTTGTCATCTGCATTGATACTATCGTCTTCGTTGCGTCGCACCCTTGTACTTTCTTTTCTCTACTCAGCAACCCACCCCAATTTCCTAAAGCATTTTGTTTTCCTCAATTCGCCCCGCCCAGGCGGGGATGTATGCTTAACTCAAATATTACAATCCTAAAATCAAGAAGCATTCCAGAATCATCATACTATAAAGCCCCTCTTGCGGAGGGGTTTGGGGAGGCCTTCACTTTTTCAGCAACAATAACACCGCCGCCGTAATAATCATATTCACCAATGCTAATGGTATCAACTTTTTCCATCCCAAATTCATCAACTGGTCATAACGGAATCGGGGAATCGTCCACCGTATCCATAAGAACAGAAACAGGAAAAAAGATATTTTAGCCATCATCACACTAAAACTGATAAAGGACATCCAGAAAGAACTCAATCCCCACGATGCTTCATTTACAAACGGAATATCATAACCGCCAAAATACAACGTCACCATTACTGCACTGCTGATAAACATATTGATGTATTCGGCAAACAGATAAAAACCCAGCTTCATCGAGGAATATTCCTGGTGATAACCGAAATTCAATTCGTTTTCTGCCTCGGCCAGGTCAAACGGTGTCCGGTTACATTCTGCCAATGCACAAACAAAAAATATAATGAACCCCAGTGGTTGATAAATAATATGCCATCCATGCTGCACCTGGTTAGCGACAATCTCACTCATTTTTAAAGACCCTGTCATAAAAAGAACAGCGATCAATGCCAATCCCATCGGTAACTCATACGACACCATCTGAGATGCACCACGTATAGCTGCCATCAGGGAGAACTTGTTATTAGAGGCCCATCCCCCAATCATGATGCCGTATACGCCAATACTCACAATGCTAAAAACTAACAAGATTCCCATATCGACATCTGCCACCTGCATAGAAATCACTCCGCCGCCCGGGGTAACAAACGGAGCAGCCCACGGTATTACCGTACTGGTAAGCAACGCAGTTATCATTGCCAATGCCGGGCCAAGGATAAACAAAAATTTATTTGATGCTAAGGGGATTATTTCTTCTTTGAAGAATAATTTTCCACCATCAGCCAATGGCTGTAATATTCCAAAAGGCCCTGCCCTGTTAGGCCCACGACGGTCCTGCAGCCATGCCGCCACTTTTCTTTCTGCATACGTGGTGTACATAGCAATAAAGAACGACAGACCTACGATGCCGCTAATCAATAATGATTTTTCTAAAATCAACCACCAATTAATTGTCAATAATTGCATGTTCAATTATTATTATCGTTCTTTTCAAATGTTTTACTTGTTGCCGGTCCGGGTAATTCACTCAGGTCAACTTTATTTACATCGCTGATGCTGTGAATATCCATTAGCAATTTCGGATCTCTGCCGCCCATCACTTCTGTAATCGTTTCTTTTGGTATTTGTAAATCAATATATTTTCCTTGAGAAATAACTGAATGCCGATGGATATTTGTGGGTCCATCAATTACCCAATCATTGCTATGCTTTTTATCAAACCGGCAGGTATTACAGATCCAGCCGGGTTTTCCATCATAGCTTTGCACTTCGCCCCATTCATCTTTTCTGGCTGTTACCCGCAATACTTCATCGCCCCTTTCCCACAATGTGACTTTACCACAGCAGGTAGGACAATCCCGATGTGCCTCCATCGGTTTGGTAAACCACACCCTGTTTTTAAAACGGAATGTTTTATCTGTCAATGCTCCAACCGGGCAAACATCAATCATGTTTCCGCTGAAGTCGTTGTCAATTGCTTTAGATATATAAGTGGAAATTTCTGCGTGGTCACCCCTGTCTAATATACCATGCACCCTGCTATCCGTTAACTGGTCAGCTACATACGTACAGCGATAACAAAGAATGCATCTTGTCATGTGCAGTTGTATGTACGGCCCTATATCTTCTTTCTCAAATGTTCTTCTTTTAAATTCGTAACGGGTACCTTCTTTGCCATGGTCGTAACCCAAGTCCTGTAAGTGACACTCACCAGCTTGGTCGCAGATAGGGCAATCCAGCGGATGATTGATCAATAAAAACTCAACCACTCCATTTCTTGCATCGGTTACTCTATCACTGGTAATATTTTTCACTACCATTCCATCCATTACATTGGTGCGGCAGGAGGCAACGAGTTTCGGCATGGGTCTTGGATCAGCTGCAGAACCAGCGGCCACTTCAACCAGGCAAGTACGGCACTTACCTCCGCTACCCTGCAATTTGCTGTAGTAGCACATGGCAGGCGGGGTGACGTCACCACCAATTTTACGGGCAGCATTTAATATAGAAGTACCCGGAGCCACTTCGATAGTGATATTATCGATAGTGACCCGATAGCTATCGGGTTTAAAATTTGCAGGTGCTTCTTTTTTTACTTCGTCAGCCATTTTGTTAATTCAAAAATCAAAATTAAAAAGTCAAAACGAATCGTCGTTTTACAATCGCTACTTAGAGTTAATAATAATAGAAGCAATGATTTTAGAAATCTCGTCAGCTTCCTTTATCAACAAATCTATTTTCCCTTTGGGCACTTGCAATGTTTCTTTAATCAAGCAAAGCCAATATTTTGTTTCATTTGCCGATTTTAACGCTATTACATAAAAATTCTTCCAGTCCTTTTTAGAACTTCCAGACTTTCCTTCCACAACATTAGCCCCAATTGAAGTTGCACTTCTAACTAATTGGTCAAACAAAGAACGATAAACAGGTTCATACTTACACTCTCTTATAAATAGTATCACTTCCTTCGAAAAATAAAAACATCTGTGACTTATTTTATAAGGCTTCCCATCTTCATGCACTTCAAAAGTCTCAAATGAATTTTCGCCCATTTTGATTTTTTACTTTTGAATTTTAACTTGTCAGCGGTACATGAATTGGATCAGCATACCCAGCCAATCCATAATTCCTTCTCAAACAATCTTCCGGATTATCTACATGCCATTCAAACTCA
>JBKJLR010000256.1:0-7081 GCA_046596865.1 Chitinophagaceae bacterium | reverse complement strand
GAAAGTGAAAGAAAAAATATGGCAAAGGCTAAAATTGATTTTTTAATCATACTTAAAAATAACAATTATCACAAACTCACCCCTTTTGAAGAATTATCTGTTGAAAAATACTTCGCTCCTTCCAGGGAGGGGATGCAGACTTTGTTGATAGGAAAAAAAGAAAACCATCCCATTATTTGCAGGATGGCTTTGTAAAAAAATTAACGAGTTCAAAATTCCCCTTTAGGGGTTAGGGGTAAACCCTTTTTTCTCCTTTGCTTTTTGCATCGGGTTACCTGTTTGTCCACCACCACCTCTTGGCCCACCTTGTCTTCCTTTGAAGATGGTAAACCTGGAAGGTTCGGGTATTGTATTCCAGCTATTATTGCTTTCATTAATGTCAGCAGTTTCCCTGTAAGGATCCAGTTTTACAGATGCTACTTCTTTATCTTTTATAAATGTTTTTATCACTTTGTTTTCATTTAGCCTCCATACCTGTGCAGGAATACGGTCAATTTCTTTGGTGCCATCTTTAAAGGTCCATTCAATGATAACAGGCATTACTAACCCGCCTTTATTGCTGAAGGTGAGTTCATACATATTCTTATTGCCATACTTCTGCTTTTCTGCATCAGTAAGTTCATCCGGTTTATTGCCGGGGATGGTCATATTAAATTTAGCGGTATCATAAGGCTCAATGCCACGGGCATATTTCCAGTAAAAATCACGGATAGAGGTGTCAGCATCTGTTTGGAAAGTAATCTTCCTGTCGTCCCGGTTCCGGATCTTTGAAATATCATCAAAAGTTGGCACTTGCGGCTTTTCTACAGGGCGTTTCATGATAGTTTCTTTTGATTCCGGTTGCACTGTTGTCAAATCAGGTTTGGCATATTTTACCGAGTCAAGTGAAATATCACACACTTCTGTGCTGTAGAACCAGCCTCTCCAAAACCAATCGAGATCTTCGCCACTTGCATCTTCCATAGTGCGGAAAAAGTCAGCAGGTTCAGGATGTTTAAAAGCCCATCTTCTCGCATATTCTTTAAAGGAATAATCAAACAATTCACGGCCCATTATTGTTTCTCTTAAAATATTTAAACCAGTGGCGGGTTTTGAATAAGCATTTGGTCCAAACTGAACAATGTTTTCGCTGTTGGTCATGATGGGTTCCAATTGCTCTTTGGGAAGTTTCATGTAATCGGTAATGGTATTGGCAGGCCCGCGGCGACTTGGAAATTTATTGTCCCATAATTCTTCCGTAAGGTATTCTACAAAAGTATTCAGCCCTTCATCCATCCAGCTCCACTGACGTTCATCACTGTTGATAATCATGGGGAAGAAATTATGACCTACTTCATGTATTACCACACCCAACATTCCGTTTTTTGTTCCCTCACTATAGGTGCCATCTTTTTCTGTTCTGCCAAAGTTGAAACATATCATCGGGTATTCCATTCCATTGGACGCCTCAACACTTTGGGCCACAGGATAAGGGTATGGAATAGTGAATTTCGAATAGGTTTTAATGGTATGCTCTACCGCTTTGCTTGAAAATTTACGATATAATCCATAGGCTTCTTTGGCATAACCACTCATACACATCACTTTTTTGCCTTCCACTCTGGTGGCTAATGCATCCCAAATAAATTTTCTTGATGAACCCCAGGCAAAATCCCGGACATTATCCGCTTTAAAAACCCAGGTTTTCTTTGCCGAACTTTTTTGTTTTTCTGCTGCCTTAGCTTCTTCCAGGGTAACTACTTCCACCGGCTCTGCTGACTGCTGTGCTTTATTCCACCTGGCTAATTGCGCAGCAGAAAGAACAGAGGAATAATTCTGACATTCCCCAGTAGCCAAAATAACATGGTCAGCAGGTACAGTCATTTCTACTTTAAAGTTGCCAAAGGTCAGGGCAAATTCTCCACGACCTGTAAATTGGTGATTTTGCCATCCCTGAAAATCACTGTATACACATAGACGGGGATACCATTGCGCCATGGTAAATTCATGATTGCCATCTTCAGGGAAGAATTCATACCCACCCCGGCCACCTCTCTGCATCCTGTCGGCCAGTTTGTAATTCCAGTCTAATTTGAAAACGAACCTTTGTCCTGCTTTCAATGGAGCTGGTAATTCAACCCGCATCATTGTTTTATTAACGGTATACTTGAGGGCTTTTCCTGCAGCGTCTGTTAGTTTCAAAATATTAAATCCAAAACCATTATCGGTTTTCATTTCATCAGCCCTGTCTAGTTGCTGAGGATTTGATTGCTTTGTCATAGGGTTACTTCCCTGGTAGTTGGCATTGTTTACAGTGCTGTGCTGGTTTTCATCCAACTGCAACCATAAAAAGGTAAGCACATCCGGTGAATTATTAAAATAAGTAATTGTTTCGCTGCCATTGAGCTTCAGGTTCTTTTCATCCAATTCACATTTAATATCATAATCGCACCGCTGTTGCCAGTATTTAGTGCCGGGGGCACCGCTGGCAGTACGGTATTCGTTAGGGGTTGGAAAAGTTCCACCCATTTGCTCAAACTTATTTCCATGATTGCTGTTGGGATTATTATAAAGGTTCTGGGCAGAAACAGTTATGCCAAAGCAAAACAAAGTCAATAGACAGAAAATTATTTTTTTCATTTTGTATTATTATTTTTTTAATTTTTACGATGTCCGGATGCTTTCAAAACTAAGATAAATGGGGCAGCGGATAAAAGAATGCTTTTAAGTTTATTTGGAATATGGCAATTATACTATTAAACCAGCTCTTTGGAAGCTAGAATTATATCAACGGTTAACGATACACAGCTATCGGCAATTAGAGAAATATAAAAGCCGCCCCGTTTTAAACGAGACGGCTTTTCCCAGAGAATTATTTTCAGAATCCTTTCTTTTCCTTTGCTTTTTGCATGGGGTTAATCCCCTGGGGTGCTGTTACATTTTGTTTTTGTTTAAATACTTTGAATTTACCCGGTGGTTTGATGTTACCATAGGTATTATTGCTTTCGTCAATATCTGCAGTTTCTTTATAGGGGTCTAATTTTATTGATGCCACTTCTTTATCTTTCATAAAAGTTTTAATAACATTTTTTTCATTTTTGCGCCACACCTGTGCTGGTATTCTTTCAATTTCTTTTGTGCCATCTTTATAGGTCCACTCAAGAATGATGGGCATTACTAATCCACCTTTATTGGTAAAAGAAATTTCGTACATGTGCCTGTTGCTATATTTGTTTCTGCCTTCTTCATCCAGTGCTTCCGTTTGCGCTTTCATAACTACAGGGTATTTAGTGGAATCATACTTTTCCATTTCCCGGTCATATTTCCAATAAAAATCACGGAGGGCAGTATCTTTATCAGTTTCAAAAACAATATTTTTATCAGCCTTATTGCGGATCTTGGAAATATCTTCAAAGGGGTTTACCTGGGGTTTAGGCAAACGCATCATAATAGTAGTATCGTTTACCTGTCCTGGTATGGCCGTTACATCCGGTACAGCATATTTCACTGTATCTATCGAAATATCACAGGCATCTGTGCCATAAAACCAGCCTCTCCAAAACCAGTCAAGGTCTTCACCGGTAGCATCTTCAATTGTTCTGAAAAAATCGGCAGGGGTAGGAGATTTAAAAGCCCAGCGTTTTGAATATTCACGGAATGCATCGTCAAACATTTCACGGCCTACAATGGTTTCTCTTAAAATGTTTAAGCCAGTGGCTACTTTACTGTAAGCATTTGCACCAAAGTTGTTGATGTTTTCAGAATTGGTCATGATAGGTTCCAACTGCTCTTTAGGCAACTTCATATAATCAGTAATAGTAAAGGGGGGGCCGCCATTGGAAGGAAATTTATTATCCCATAATTCCTGTGTAAGGTATTGTAAATACGAATTCAGTCCTTCATCCATCCATGTCCACTGACGTTCATCGCTGTTTACAATCATAGGGTAAAATGTATGCCCTACTTCATGAATGATAACAAAAATGGCCGCATTCTTTGCGCCCTCAGTATATGAACCATCAGGTAATGCACGGCCGGGATTAAAAGAGATCATGGGATATTCCATGCCCTGGTTTCCTTCTACACTGATAGCAACAGGGTAGGGATAGGGTATGGAAAATTTTGAATAGGTTTTTAAGGTATGGGCTACAGCTTTTGTAGAATATTTACTGTAGATAGGATATGCTTCTTTTGCATAATAGCTCATCGCCATTGCTTTCTTTCCTTCCACTATAGCCGGCATGGCATCCCACACAAACCTGCGGGAGGATGTCCAGGCAAAGTCACGAACATTATCTGCTTTATATATCCATGTTTTTTTGGCCTTGCTTTTTTGCTTTGATGCATTTAACGCCTCATCCAATGTTACAATCTGCAACGGCTCTTTAGTTGTTTGGGCCTGTTTCCATCTTGCCATTTGCACAGGTGTAAGCGTTTGAGCATAATTCTGGCATTCTCCTGTTCCCCCTACCATATGATCAGCAGGCACAGTCATCTGCACCTTAAAATTTCCAAAGCAGAGTGTAAATTCTCCCGTTCCTGTAAACTGGTGGTTCTGCCATCCCTGGTCATCGCTGTACTTGCAAAGCCGGGGATACCATTGTGTCATCGTGTAATTATTATTGTTGTCTTCCGGAAAATTTTCATAGCCTCCCCGGGCGCCACCGAAGCGGAGAAAATCCCCTCTATTAGCCAACTTATAGTTCCAGTCCACATTGAAAACAAATTTCTGACCCGGCTTAAGGGGGACAGGGAGATCAATTTTCATCATCGTTTTGTTAATAGTATATTTCAATCCTTTACCGGAGGCATCAGTGAGTTTTGTGATATTTACCCCATATCCATTATCTGATTTTTTTTCGTCGAACCGGTCAAGCACTTTATCCGTTGTTTGCAGGGGTAATGTATTGGCATTTTGATAATTCGCATTATTTACTGTGCTGTGTTGATTTTCATCAAGCTGCATCCAGAAATAGCTTAATACATCCGGTGAATTGTTAGAATACGTAATGGTCTCGCTGCCGGTGAGTTTATTGTTTACTTCATCCAGTTCACATTTAATATCATAATCAACCCTTTGCTGCCAGTATTGAATTCCCGGAGCACCGCTGGCAGATCGTTGATCATTAGGTGTTGGTAAAATAGTACCTAATTGCTCAAACTTGTTCGCATGATTGGAAGTTGAATTGTTTTGAATCTGTGCCTTTATACTTGCAGAAAAAACAAGCAAGAGGGAGCCGGAGAGGACGAGATTTTTTTTCATTATTATGTATATTATTGTATGAACTATTTATAAAGGAAAACGTTCCAGTACCATTTTAAGTGAAAGGGCAAATACACCGGCGGACAAAAAAATAACCCAATCCCTTCGGTTTACTTTCAGCTTTGTAACAAAAAGGTAAGATAGTAAAAGCAAAACCGTAACCACAAAAATCTGTCCCATTTCCAGGCCCACATTAAATCCAAAAAGACTCCAACCCATATTCTGATCATCTGCTATCATAAACCTGATATAATTTGCATATCCCATACCATGAATCAATCCAAATAAAAGAGCTAACAAATAATTGATACGGATCGATTTTGGTGTAAATTTTTTCTGCAACAGATTTGAAAGAGCTGTAATGACTATGGTAAGCGGAATAAGAAATTCAACCCATATACTATTGAACCTTATTACATCTAACACACTTAACACCAGCGTTAGTGAATGACCGATGGTAAATGCTGTTACTAATATCAATACCTGTTTCCAGTCTTTTAATAAGTATATGGCTGCCAGGGCTGCAATAAACAACTGGTGATCCAGGGCATCTTTGCTGATAATATGATCCCAACCAAAGCCAAAATAAAATCCAAAGTCCTGCATCTTATCAACAGTTATTGCCGTCTTTACCAGCGTTGAATCTTTTAACGATTACCTTGTTAGCGGTATCAAAATAATCCAGACTTTTGTAATGATGAAATATATTGTGTCAAAGGCAGCATCTGTCTATAAATGGTTGTTTATTCCCTTGTTAGTTCTTGTTTTGACCTCTGCACGGCCAGTCCCGCCTCACCCTTTTCATGTTAGTGTAGTTGAGGCAGAGCATAATGTGTCGGATAAAATACTGGAAATAAGCTGTAAAATTTTCACGGATGACTTTGAAACAATTTTAGCAAAAACCTACAAAACCAAAGTTGATCTTATCAATCCCCCTAATAAGGTGGCAATGGATACATTGGTAAAGAAATATATCCTAAGTCATTTATCCATAAAAGTAAACGGCAAGCCGGTTGTAATGAAGTATGTGGGATTTGAGAATGAAAGGGAAGCTGCTTACGGTTATTTTGAAGTAGAAAATATTTCTGCTATCAGCAAGATCGAATTTGCCAACTCTGTTTTATACGACAAGTTTGATGACGAGGTGAATATTATGCATGTGAAAGTGGGAGGGAACAGGAAAAGTACAAAGCTTAATTACCCGGAGAAGGAGGCAGTTTTTAATTTTAATTGATTGCTTACCTTACTAATTTCTTTGTTTGAAGGTTGATGTTCGCTGTATACTGCATTTTTTAAACTGTCATAATTTTTCCACTGAGTACAACTCCGGATTTTACGCTTCCACCTCAATCCGCCTTACTCTTCCATATCTTCCTTTAACTCTTCACTCAATGTCACCAGTAGTTTATCAATCCGGTGGCCATCCATATCTATAACTTCAATTTTAAAGCCTTTCCAGGTAAGTTTATCTGCTGCCTTCGGAATGCGTTCCAGCTGGTGAAGAATAAATCCGGCTAATGTATCAAAATCATGTGCACCTTCATTCATCCATTCTGCTTTTTCAAACCGGGTGAGGAAGTCGTAAAAAGGGATCTGCCCATCCACTATAAAAGTACCATCTTCCCTTTCTGTGATCTCATAATCCGGTACATCGGGTTGTGGCATATCACCAACAATGGCTTCCAGTATGTCATTAAGTGTTATTAATCCAAGAACACTTCCATATTCATCCACGATAAAACAGGAATGAAGTCTTGATTCTTTAAACTTTTCAAGCACCTGGTAGGGTGAATTATTTTCAGGTACAAATAAAGCCGGTTGCATCAGCTCTTTAAACAA
>JBKJLR010000007.1:0-3655 GCA_046596865.1 Chitinophagaceae bacterium | reverse complement strand
AAAAAAGCAGAACCACTTCACCTGCAATCAATTGACATTAAGAAAAAAATTCTGGGTGAAGCACACCCTGGTTTTGCTACAGGGCTTAATAACCTGGCCTTTTTGTATATGAACATGGGTCAGTATGAAACAGCAGAATTGCTTTTTAACCGGGCACTGGAAATAACGAAAAAGTCACTAGGGGAAAACACTCCTGATTATGCTACCCAACTGAACAACCTGGGCA
The DNA here is from genome assembly GCA_046596865.1 of Chitinophagaceae bacterium. Classification (GTDB taxonomy): domain Bacteria; phylum Bacteroidota; class Bacteroidia; order Chitinophagales; family Chitinophagaceae; genus JJ008. The sequence continues at coordinate 3,429 of JBKJLR010000007.1, read as the reverse complement.
ATGCATGGCAAAGCATGGAATTATATAGTAAGGCAGAAGCAGCTTACACCAAAGTAATAGAGATACATAAAAGAGTATTTGGGATTAATCATACAGATTATGCTTTGGGTCTGAACAATCTTGCGGGGTTATACACAGAAACAGGTCAATACAAAAAAGCAGAACCTCTTATACTGCAGGCAAAAGATATTTGGAGAAAAACGTTGGGGGAAAATAGCCCCGCCTATGCCACGGCCGTTAACAACCTGGCTGCATTTTACAGGAAAACACAAACACAATATCCCAAAGCCGAGGCATTGTATTTGGAAGCGATACAACTACGAAAAATGATATTGGGAGAAAACCATCCCTATTATTTAGAAAGTCAGAATGACCTGGGGTTATTATATATGCAGATGGGACAATACAAAAAAGCGGAACCATTATTTTTATCAAGCAGTAATATTCTTCTGCAAAATATTGCAGGAACATTCAGCATTCTTTCAGAAAAAGAAAAAGGAAAATACCTTGATTACAACAGGGAATTAATTGAGTGTAATAACAGCTTTTTATATGGTTCGCCGAAAGCATCTTCAACAATTGCCGAAAACAATTACAACCTGGAACTTGGGTTTAAATCTTTATCATTGGCAGATACCAGGAATATGCTGGAGCTGGTGCGAAATAGTAAAGACACGGCAGTAAAAAGAATATTCGATCAATGGGTAACGGCTAAAAATATATTGGCAAAACAATATTCCCTCGCAGCAACCAGCAGGACGCTTGACTTAAAAATGATTGAAGCGGAAACTGAAAGGTTGGAAAAAGAACTTAACCGCCGGTCATCAGCATTTAACAACCAGCAAAAAGCATTGCGGGTTACTATGCAGGATGTACAAAAAAGCCTGGAAGAAGACGAAGCTGCGGTAGAGTTTGTAAAATTTAAGGTTTATAATAAGAAATGGACTGATTCAATTATGTATGCGGCCTTTATTCTCCGTAAGCATGATGTGGCGCCTCAATTTGTTCCGCTTTGTGAAACAAAACAATTGCAGTTGCTATTTGACAGTGCAGGAAGTACTGCCGCCAGGTTAGTAAAAAGTTTTTATCGTGGGCTTGATGTAAAAAGTAATGAGATCAAATCAGGTATCAAGTTGTATAAACTAATCTGGGAGCCGCTTGAACCATTTTTAAAAGGTGTAAAAAAAGTATCCTACTCTCCTGCTGGTAAATTATATGGAGTTGCTTTTCATGCATTGCCGGTTGATAGTACAACGATATTAATGGATAAATATCAGCTACAGCAATACACCAGCACCCGGCAAATCTCATTACGAATACCGGACCAGGAAAGAAAAAAAACAGGCAGTATTGTATTATTTGGCGATGCTCTTTTTTCAATGGACAGCCTGCAACTGGTAAAACAAAGAAAAAAAAGTATTCCTGCTGAAATCAGTTCGGCTTCCTCCTATATCTCAAAAAACAGGGGCAATGAAAACGGAACCTGGGTGAATTTGCCGGGCACCGCCGAAGAAATAAAAAAAATCGGGCAGCTGTTTGAACAAAATAAAATCAGCACTCAATCTTTTGTTCAGGCATCAGCGTCAGAAGATAATCTGAAAGTATTAACGGGGAAGGCGCCACAAATATTACATATTGCTACCCATGGTTTTTTTTTACCAGAATTGAAAAAAAAGGAAAAAACTTCGGGTACATATAAGGGTAATGCATATTCAGCGGCGGAGGATCCTTTGCTGCGAAGTGGTTTGGTATTTGCCGGGGGTAATTATGCGTGGAGTGGAAAAACACCGGTGGACGGAGTGGAAGATGGCATTGCTACGGCGTATGAAATTTCACAATTGAATTTAAGTAATACAGAACTGCTGGTGCTGAGTGCCTGTGAGACAGCACTGGGTGATATTAAAGGAAGTGAGGGAGTTTTTGGATTGCAAAGAGGATTTAAAATGGCGGGAGTAAAAAAAATGATCGTCAGCCTGTGGCAGGTGCCCGATAAGGAAACAGCAGAATTGATGACTGCATTTTATACTTACTGGATGAAAGGAAAAAGTATAAATGAAGCTTTCTATAATGCACAGGGGGACATGCGGAAAAAATATTCTGCTTATTACTGGGCGGCGTTTGTGCTGGTAGAATAACTAACCTCAATTTTTTCTATGGATTTTATTTATGATTGTATCTCATAAGCAAACTATGCTTATGGCACAATTTAATTCACCAGGCAATGAAAGCCCTGTAAGCTCCCGGAAAAGAAGAGGTGTAATGCGAATGGTAAAGCAGAGCCTTAGGCTGGACATGACACCTATGGTGGATCTCGGCTTCCTGCTAATTACTTTTTTTGTAATAACAACGGAACTTGCCAGGCCTACTGTAATGGATCTCTATATGCCAAAGGATGGTGGGCTAATGCCAGTGGGAGAATCAAATGCCTTAACTGTTTTAGTAGATAACAATAAAATTTATTACTATCATGGAAAATGGGAAGACACCATCCGGACAGAAAATATTTTACAGACCAATTTTTTCGGCAATAATGGATTGCGGAATATCATTGAAAAGAAACAGCGGCAACTTGATGTGATCGCTAAAGATAAAGAAGGGAGAAATGGTCTGATGTTACTCATCAAGCCAGGAAGCAATGCTTCTTATAAGTCAATTATAGATGTGCTGGATGAAACAGCAATTAGTATGGTAAAGAAATATGCGTTAGTAAAACTTAGCGAAGCAGAAGCCAATTGGCTGGAAAAAAAGGACCAGTAGCTGGTGAGTTAAAACAATAAATTACTGTTTCCAAAACATGGAGATGCGTTGCTTTACATTCTCCCGGATATTCAGGTAGTACAAATTAATATCTGCCACATGATAATTCCTGGTTATATATAAAAAGCTTCCTGGGAATTTGGGCTTATTAACATAAAGGAACCCATTACTCACTTGTGCATCCGTGGTATGTGTATATACTTTATTGAAATTTCTCAGTACACTTCCTTTGTTGAGTTTTTTGGAGGCATACTCATTACCTGTTGTCCAGGTAAGCGGATTAGTAACATAGGAATTGTCATCTCCCGTTTTTAAATAGAAAGGAACAAATCCCTTCCGGAATGTTCGCCAGCTGCAGACGCATCCGGTTTGTAATGAATCGGCACACATTTTCAATGAAGTGAAATAATTCTTTGGCACTGGCCACCCAATTATATAGGCAGCTACCAATTTATTTTTTAATACCTGGGCTGAGCCGGGCGGGGAATCAAAATACTCTTTCAATAACCTTTCCGCCAGCAAGCTTCCCTGGCTGTGACCTGCAATAATAATTGGCCTTCCTTTATTCCATGTTTGCAAATAATATTCAAAAGCGGTTTTTAAATCCTGGTAAGCCAGCTCAAAGGCAGCGGCAGCTTTTTCTTTATCTTTTTCGAAGAATGTTTTAATATG